>CAZCEM010000044.1:1445-10569 GCA_964497555.1 uncultured bacterium | reverse complement strand
GTGGCCGTCGTGCCCAATGCCGTCCCATTCCTGGTTGCCGCCATTGGCGAAGTTCGCGACAGCGCGGTCAGCCTGCCAGTTGTCGGTGTTGACATGAACCTGATAGCAACGGCCTGGAGAGTTCATCCAGAGCTGCCCGTCAGGATGCTTGTCAACCCAGCACAGACTGCGCTGGTTGGTGTTGGCGATGTACTGCGCGTAGTTCGCCCGAGCCATGGTGGCAAGCCGCTGACCTGCGATATTATAGACGTAGATGTCGCGGTTGCCGGAGCCATCACCCACCAGAATCACTTCTTCTTCTTGGCTGGCGGTGACGCAGGTCGCTTGGACGCCGATGTTCCAGTTGCCCAGGTTGTTGCCCATGACGTCATAGCGGAACAGGAAGTTGTTCGACCAGCCAACCGTGTAAAAGATGCCGTTCAGCCAGGCGGCGCCCATGGGGTTCTGGCCTTGGGGCTGCCACTGTCGAACGACCCGATAATTATCAGCCGGATCTACGATCGCCATCCAGTTGGGGCTGTAGTCGGTGATCATCATGAGTTCGTTGTCCCAGTCCCACGCGATGCCGGCTTTATAGTTGTTCACGCCGCGGGCCCAGTTGAACTCAACCAGAAGTTGGCCAAGATCGTCGCGCTGCGGACCGGCATTCCGGACCGAGCGCACGTCGCGAACCTGAGAATCCCGCTGTAGCTCGCTGATAATTTCATGATCCACCATAAACCTCAACGGCGCGCCACCCTCATTGCTGATGGTGAGGTTATAGTCTTCAACCTGTCCCGACCACATGAATTCTTCGATCTCGTTCGGATCGACGGCAATCCTCGGCGGTTCTGCGGCTTCCGCATGCAGTTGAAGGACGCCTTCTTCCATACCTGGATCGTTGGTGATCATCGTCATCGTTCCGTCGTATTCACCGGCTTCATGGGCTTCGAAGATAACCTCGAAGTCGAAATGCTGGCGAGGTCTGACCACGATTTCATCGGGGGCGTCGGCGCTGAAAACCTCGTTGTCGAACTCGACGATGGCGATAAGATCAGCGCCGCCATGGTTGTTAATCCTCACCGGAATCGGATAGGGCCCCCCGAAGTATAAATCTTGGTAAAACGCATTCCAGTCCATCCGCTCTGGAAAACCTGCCGCTTCCGGCCATTCCACCGACAACCAGGGAATATCATATTCAACCCAGATTATCAGGCTCCAAACCAGATCCGGATCATGCGGAGCGTTGGAATAAATGTGGATGTCGGCTGCATATTCCCCGCCCTGACGCAAGTCGCGGGTATCAACCGTCGCTACTACGTCGATGGATTCGTCCGGCTCCAGCGAGAACTCCCGCGGCTCCACCGACAACCAGGTCGATTCCCACTCACCATCGTCATAAATCCGCACCGTGCCGCTTTGATACCCGGCTATCCACATATTATGCCCGTCATGGCAGGGAGCGTCCCAGGTGGTAGATACTCCGGCGTTAAAGCTGTTGGTCAACGCCTCGGCGCGCCAGTCATCAACACTGACCCAGACCTGATTCAGGTTGGGGGCTTGCGGCAGCCATAACTGCCCCTGTTCGTGGCAGCCCACCCACTCGAAGCTCTGGATGGGGACATTGCGATTGAATTGCTGATAGTTTTCGATCTGCCCCAGTTCTTCGACGATCTGCCCGTCCACCATCTGATAGACGTGAATCGGCGCCGCGCCGGCGTTCTCGCGGGCGAACATCCAGCCTTCGCTCTGGTCGAACGCCAGCCCGCTGACCGGGAAAGGCATCTGCAGTTGGCCGAGGTTTTCGCCTTCCGCGTTATACCGCCGCAGAACGTTGGGAACTTCCAGACTGCACACGTACAACGCTCCATCATACCAACCGCCGTCCATTGGTCGATTCACGTCGAAACGGAACACTTCTTCAAAGTTCTCGTAGTCCTGATGCGTCCAAACTGAGATCCGATTGACGGTATAACCGCTGAAGAACATCAACTGGTCTTCGTCGTCCCAGCCAATGGGCGACCAGTACTGGTTGACGGCGTTCAGCCCGTTGAACTGGGCAAGCAGGTCGCCGAAGTCGTCGCGCTGAGGGGCGGGGGAATGGACTTGATGGACGTTGTGGACAGGACGGTCACGGCCTGGAAGCACTCGATTGTCTTCGTCCGGCTCCTGAATAATCTCCCAATCGACGCGGTAGCGGACGACCTGGTTATGCCGGTTGGTGACTTCGAGGGTATATTGCCGGACTTCGCCGATGCGCAGTTCGTCTTCGATGGGATCCGGAGGCATCCAGTCGTCCCAGTCCAGGGCGATGGCGACCAGCGGTATTTCCAGTTCAGCTTCGTCGGGATCGTTGGAGACAATATGCAGGACGCCCTGATACTCCCCAGCCTCCTCGGCCTCGAACACCACATTGAACTGGTCCTCCGCGTCAACAATCAAGTCAAAGATGTTATGATCGACACTGAAGCCTTCGCCTTCGACGGTGATATCATCGATCCTCAGAGTGTCGGTGCCGCGGTTGAATATCACCACCGGGATTTCATAAGGTCCTCCAACGAAGACATCCGGGTACATCTGATTCCAATCCATGACATCGGGGAAGCCCGCGTCGTCGTCCCACATAACGTCGATGTCGGGTGCGCCGAAGACGGTCCCGGAAGCGGGAATCGCCAGATCAGGCGTAACCGGATCGTTGGAAAGAAAATGCACCTCAGCTTCATATACACCTCCCGGCAGGCCTGTTCGGTCGGCAGCTAATATAAAATCTTGGTCCTCACCGGGTTCAATCCAGAACTCGGTCGGCTCGATGGTCAACCAGCCATCCGGGGCGTTATTGGGAACATTTATTATCTCGATGGTCACTCGACCGGTCAAATCGACGTCCCCAGCATTGCGAACATTGATAACCCACTCGGCTAACTGCTCGGGCATCAATCCCCAGAGGTCTTCTATTACATCGGGATCGACTACCATCTCCGGCACGAGTATCTTCTCGATGATTAAATCGACAGCAATAACAGGATCATTTTCATCACTGGTGTAAAACATGAGTGCCGGATTGATCCGTCCTAACTCCAACTCGGCGGCATGTACCGTTACCGTAACGATCTGGCGCTGTCCAGCGGGAACTCGAAATTCAGTTGGTTCCACGTGAATCCAGTCTGCCGGCAGGTCACGTCCGGGCTCTTCGATTATTTCTATCTCAACGACGCAGTCCACCGCTTCTTCCCCATTGTTGGCGAAGACCAGTTGTCTGGTGAACTCTCGCTCGCCAAATACTGTGAATTCAAGAGACTGCGGAGTGACAGTTATGTTGGGGGGGAGGGGAATGATCGCTTGAGGAACGGGGTATTCCCGCTGAGCCGGCGAATCGTCAGCATTCGAAATTGCTGACCAGCAAAGCGACAACAATAAAGCGATTAGCAGCGGCATGGTAACCTCCTGACTGGTTTAAAAGGGCGCAACCGGAGCGGGTCGCCGGAATCCCTTCAGATTCAGGCGTGGCGGAGGAGGGGAGAGTGTTGTATTTAAGGTCTCCAAGTGTAACCTAAAACCTCCAGCAAGCCTGACCGGAAGAAGCTAAAGATTCGAATGGTGCCTTAGTCGGTGTCCAGTTTAGGATAACCTAAGCATAATTTAAAGCTAATTCTCCAATTCAGTACTGGTGAAACTGAGGAAAAAAAAGAAAAACAGGTCTTGGGAGAGGCTCTGCCGAAGCCGACCGCCGGCAGCTCGAGCCTCCGAACACAGCCGAGGCAGTACGACAGGCTTCAGCCTGCCGAAGCGGAATGAAGGCCGTCCTGCCAGAAGAAAAACAAACGCTGCAGGAAGGCATCACCCTGCGGCTTTCGATTGCTTTCGACTCTTGGACCTCATCCGTGATGACGACCTAAGTTAATCCTCGGGCAGAGCGTCCCGCCTGCGCTTCGCCGTGGCCGGATATTTTACCGACCAGCTCGTCGAGTGTCATCTTCTCTTGCACCCCAACTCGGCCGTTGTTGCGGATTGCAAGCCACTCCTTCATCCACAGCCAGCCGGGTTCGTCAGGCCAAATCCATTCCTCCAAGGCTTCACCGGTCAGAATTTTATCAATCTCATCCACCGTAAGGTAATCCGGCGATTTTTTCAGCAGCAACTCGTTCTCTTGAGAGCCGCTGACCGCCACAATCCCGCCCTGTTGAAGGCGGCTGATTACCGAACGGACTATGTTTGGCGGCGCTCCACCCTGACGGCTGAATTCCTCAACGGTAACCATCGGCCGCTGACCGCGGAACGCTAATGTAACCTGCGCCAGCACCATATAAGACAAGGCGTCTCGCTGCGCCCGCGACAACAACAGTCGCTTGCGTTTGTGCAGCAGTTGCTGGTAATACTGCACCGCATAAGCTATCTCCACTCCCAACAGCACCACCACCCACGAGAGATTAATCCATATCATCAGCAGCGGCAATGCGGCAACGGACCCGTATATCACGTCATACCGCACCAGCTTGCTGGTGTAAATGATGAAAATAGACTTAAGGGACTCGTAGAGCAAACCGGCGACAACCGCCCCGATTAACGCCGCGTAGCTTTTCACCCGCGCGTTGGGCAGGAATCGGTAAAGCAGGAAGAAGCCCGCCATCACCATCAAGCCCGGAATTAACCGGTTTGCCATCGCCTGCGCCAGATTCACGCGCAACACCGCCGCGCTGACCATCGGCAAGGTCATGATGTATGTAGAAAACGCCAGCGAACTTACCATAAGGAGCGGAATGATGGTTATTAAGCCCCAGTAGATAGACAACCGGCGCAAGGGTCCCACTCGCGAGGTGGCGCCCCAGATGACATTAAAGGTGCCCTCAATTGAGGTGAAGATGCTATACACCATTATCAGCAGGAATATCAAGCCAATGCCGCTGGCGGCCGGTCCGCTGCTCGCTTCCAGCAGGGATTCAAGACGGTCGATGACAGCAGGGCTGGCCCCGGGAGCCAGATTGCTGGTCAGCAACGGTCGGAGCACATCCATGAACCAGTCGCCGCCGCCGAATAATTTGAACATGCTGAAGGTTAGAGCCAGAAGAGGAATGGTGGACAGAAGCGTGGCGAAGGTCAGCGCCATGGCGCGCAGCAACAGCTTATCATCCAGAAACTCGCGAATGGTGATCTGGACGAAGTTCAGCGTGTGATTTAAAACCCAATAAACACGATGCAGCGCCGCTCTTTCAGCGTCGCACAAACGACGGTCTTTCAAGCGCTGGAGGATTTGTCGGGCTGTCTTAGCGAAGATATTTCGACTTGCCGCCACGTTCCTTTAAGGTTTGGTTTCCCTCTGGCTGGTTGGTGGGTGCTGGGTGCTGGTCGCTGGTTGTTGGTAACGAAAGGTCAGCGTTCTTAAGAACCGACCCTTCCTCTGCGTTCTTGGATGCTCTCTGTGTCGAGGTTCTTATTCCCGAGGGAGTGATAAAGAGCACATCTGAAAAGATAAGCATTTTAACTTCATTTGCAACATTTATCTTCGCTGAAAGGGCAGATTTGAGCATAGCCGGGGCAAAGAGAGAAAAAGCGCCTTTCAGCGCCTTTTAGACTCGACATGGTCTCAGGTCTTATTCATCCGGCGAGGGACCGCCATAGAAGCGAACGCGTTGGTGGAGGTTGGCAAAAGCCCAATTCGCAGTCCTTATAAGTTCATCCAGCTTAAACGGCTTAGCGAAGCAGTAGTCGAATCCTATCTCGATGCTGTTCTTCTCATCCAGGTAAGAGGGATTGCCAGTGATGGCAAAGAAAAAGCCCTGACGCCCGGCGCGTTTCAATCCGCGGAAAAGGCGGATGCCGCTCATTCCCGGCAGCTTTATGTCGAGGAAATAGACATAAAACTCCTCGTCTTTAACTATCTCCAGCGCTTCCTCGGCTGAAGAAGCGGTGCGGACCATAAAGCCCGCGATAGTGAACGCCTCAGAGAGAATGTCTCGAATATTCTCCTCGTCGTCCACGACCAGTATTTTCTTTTCCATGATCCTTTTTCTTGTCGTCCTGTCTCAAAGAGACAGACAACTGTTACGTTCTCGCTAAAGACAAGTCAATGAATCGAGCAAACGGTCCACCGATTTTCGCGGCGGCTGTTCCCCGTCCAGAATGACGTCAGCCCATTGGCGAGTCGGCAGCACGTGCTCGGCATACATGGGTTTTACCGAGGTCTCGTACTGCCATCTTATGTAAGCCCGACTAAATCCGCGCTCTCGCTCATCCCGGATTAAACGTCTCTCCAAGCAAACATCCTCCTGAGCCTCTACGAAGACTCTCAGCGCATAGATTGACCTCAGTTCCTGCCAGTATAAGGCAAAAAGACCTTCGATGAGCACATAACGGCCTGGTGCAATCCGAACGCCCTCGGCAGCCCTGGTGTGAGAGGGATAGCGATAGACGGGTTTTATTATTTCACGCCCGGCGGCAAGTTCCCGCATCTGTTGCAGCAAAAGCGGGACGTCCAAAGCGTCCGGACGGTCGAAATTCCAAGAATTCTTTTCTTCTTCAGTCAGAGTGGAAAGATCTCGGTAGTAAGAGTCCAGCCCGATTACCACTGCGCTGCCGGGTGAGAAGCACTGAGACAATGTCTCGGCGATCAAAGACTTCCCGGAACAGGTGGAACCAGCGATGCCGATGAGCGGAGGTTTTTTAGGCAAGTCTTTCAAAAACAATTGCTAATATGCTAGAGCGACGTCATCCGCTTAAACTCTGGATTGGTTTCCCAAGGCTTTATTGAAAATATAATAGAACCAACCACTTTTCCAAGAAAAATGACATGAACCGCTAAATAAAAACCGGTTTCCCACCGTTGTTTTAAACTGCGATAGGAAACCGGTTGGAACCCGGCGTCGCCAAACGGGTTACAGTTGGGATTCCGCCAGGGCCTCGGACAAAACCTTTGCTCCCGCAGAAATCGTGACAGTATCGACGGTAAATCCTCCCGTAGAGGTGGGCACCGTTTTGGCCACCGGGTTAGGCTCCACCTTCATTATGGATAGCCTTCGAATTGCCAGCAACAGTTGCTGCAAGGCGCTCTGAGACACTATCATGAGGCTGTACCTCCCGTCTGATGTGACCATAAAGCTCGTTCTACTTTATATATCGGTAAAAGTGCTCTCTAACCTTAACAGCCGTGAATTACGCTTCACCAGACCGACTATGAAAAATCCACCCCTGCCCGCAGAGGATGACACTTCTAAATAATTGATAATATGATGATTACTTAACAACCGCCACCTTGATGCTGGACGCTCGCCCTGCCGCTTCCAGCCTTATCAAGTATACCCCGGACGAGATTAAATCGGTGTTCCAAACCGTTTGATGATAACCGACCGATAAGGGACCGTTCACCAGAGTCTGCACCAGACGACCGCTAATATCATATACCTTCAGCGCCGCCATTCCCTCGTTCTCCAAACCGAATGACAGCCGCGCTGGACCATTGGTGGGATTGGGCCAGGAGCTGAAGATCCCGAAGGCAACGGGAGTTGAGCCGTCGCCATGCAGGCGGCCGACCATCCAGCCGTCGGCTTCCCAACGGTTTGAGCCAACTAACAGTTCCAGTTGCACCACCATTTCAGCTTCTCCATTCCAAAGCTGAAAGTTGAGTTCCTCACGGTCAATAGCTCCGTCATCCGCGGGAGTCAGCATCTCGTCTCCCCAGACGGCAAATCCGCAACGGCCCTGCCAGTCAATGACTCCCGAGCCTACCGGTCTGCCGGCCTTGGTATAAGCGCAAATTTCACCGTCGGCTAAGCTCGGATTAGTCAGAACCAGCACAGACATGTTGTCGCTGGTTTTCAGACCGGGCTTGAAATGCTGCGGCGCGCGCCAGGATGACTGTTGATGGGCGAGTTGTCTCCGCTGAGGCACCTGATAGACTAAATCCACCTCCTGGTGAACTCGAATCTGGTAACCCTGCCCTTCGCGCATATCGCCCATATTGGTAAAGTCGAATTCCGGCATATAGAACCGACCGTCGATGTTTTTGACAACATCAAGCGCTTCCTTAATGCCGTCCAGAGCCACCACCGCATCCACCGGCACGGTGGGGTAATAAGAAGCCATATTCCAACCTTCAACCAGAGGGATGGGCTCATCGGAGGCGACGGCGCGGCCGCGGACACTTAAAACGGCTTCATCCGTCATATATAGCTGATAACCTTCCGATACGCGCCAATTGTCGATGTTGCTGAAGCCCAGTTCAGGCATGTAAAATTGACCGACGCCGTTCTTCATGATGATCAGCTCGTTCTGCTCAACTAAGGGATTGACAATTTCTTGCTCATCCAGGTCATCCGGTTCAACGTTAATCGAAACCAGGTTCCAGCCGGGGTGCAGTTGAAGGTCGATGCCGCGAATCCCCCCAATGACATTAAGGGTGACCGGCAGGATCCATCGTCCGTTCAGAGCATTATGGTAGAAGACGAGTTCCGCGTCGAACTCTACCGCGGGCATATTGGAGGCGTCGAGCGTCAGCACGAAGTCCTGCTGCTCACCCTGTTGCAGTGTTCCCGTCATTGTGTCCAGACCGAACCAGTCCCGCCGCGCGTCGAGCTGCCACACGTCCACCCGGTCGCCGCCGCTCACCGGCGGCTGATTGCTGACCGTCATCAGCACCCAACTATATATATCGAATTCATTGGTGATGAAAGCGCCCTCCGGAGCGCCGCCGCCCTGAGGTTCCAGATAGGTGACATGCTGCATGTCGCCGGTTTCGATATTGTAACGATTGATGGTCTGAAGGTTGGTGTCGCGCTCCTTATGGAAGATGTACAAACAATAACCATCAGGGTCATCGGGCCAATACGCCATTCCATAAATCCGAAGCTCACCGCGGGATATGAGAGGCAGGTTGGCTGCATGTCCGTCGCGGGTGTAAGCAACTATATTGGTGGTGGTGCTCGACATCCATAACACCTGATGGTCAGGATCCCAGGTTATGGCTGTAGTAGGGTGAAAAGGACCTGTGAATTGATGAACGACGTCGCCTTCAGGGGTGATTCCGAAAACTTGGTTGCCGCGCAGAGCCACCGCGCCCCAGATAAGTTCTCCGTCCCACGCCAGGTCGCGCATGCCGCGGGAATCGCCCGCGACCCGAGGCTGCTCAAACCTGTCGATGTACTCTCCATCATGG
>CAZCEM010000044.1:0-1435 GCA_964497555.1 uncultured bacterium | reverse complement strand
TCGGTAAATATACGGGGTATTGGTTCCGGAACCTGACACATAGAACTCATCGCCGGTGAAAACTACTCCTTGAATGCGGGTGTCATTGCGGTCGTTGCCAAAGGTGTAGGTTCGGCGGTACTCCCAGGGTTCAGCGTCGGCGTCCCCGATGAGACGCTCTTCCGCCCACCAGCTTAGGGGTCCATTGCCGGTATTAGCGACAGAAAATCCAAGATTGACCCGGTCCCCAACCGGCAGATCCGCAGAAAGCCGTTGAACCGACGGCACAAACTCAGGATGCAACAGGTCGAAGTTGATCTCCAGCTCTTCATCCTCAGGCAGGAATACGTCGGTCAAGGTTGAATCGTTGTATCCCGGCGCGCGGGCGGTGATGTCAAAAGGCACCTCGGCCAAGGCGTCGCTGATGTGCCAGTAGCCTTCCTCGTCAGTGAGAGCCGTGAAGCCGTGTTCAGTGAACACGGTTGCGCCTTCGAGGGGCTCCCCGGTTTCATGGTCGGTGACGCACCCGCACAGCGTTCCCGACCGGAAACGCGGCGAGGTGGCGAAGAGTATAGCGCGCTGGTTAGCTAAAGGGGCTGAGGTGATGGGATAAGTATTGTTGAAGGAATAGCTGATTCCCGAGGTCCCGTTGGGGCTGGAGATGCCCACGGAGGCATAGGGGACGTTGTTCTCCCATGGAACGCCGTCAATCTGTCCCTGCACGTTGGCGATGTTGCGATACTGGAACAGTATCATCTGGTCGCCGGTTTCAGTTATCCATACGTCCTTGTCATAGAGGATAACCTCAAAGTTCAGGTCAGTGTTGCCGCCGCTGTGATGGCGCATCCGGTACCATTCGACGATGAAGCGCCCCTCATCTTCATCGTGAAAATAGGCAATCCTGGAGTTCTCGTTGTAGTCCAGCCAATCCCAGAACGGCGCGATCATGCCGGCGCCGCCGCCCATCCCGCGGTCCAAGGGCCAGTTCTGAAAGTTGGTGATGCGAGGCTGTTCGCCCAGACAGATATAGCCGTTGGTGCAAATGGTGATGCGGTCGAAGACCTCGCCGTAGAACTGGGTTTCCATGCCCAGCTGAACCACCTGTGACTCGCCGACGTCCTGATCGCTGTTGCCGCTAAAGTTGCAGGTGCTGCCGCGGTAATCGGGATTGTTTTCGCGGGGGCTGATTTCGATCCAGTCGTAATCCGGCGCGATGTCCCAGCCGCCATCCGTGTTGTCGAAGCAGATGTAGCCGTAATTGTCAGGACCTTGCGGAGCATTTTGACGCGGCTGGTCGATTTGAAGGTCGAAAAAGAGCGTATCTACAAAGCCGTCCTCGGTGGTGAGGATTAGGAGCATGTTGTGGCGAGAGCCCGGAACCGCGATAGTATTGCCGGCGATGATGAAGGTTGCGCCGGTGAGGCGAGAATGCCTGTTGACGTTAATGGCGGGGTAG
>CAZCEM010000043.1:0-10602 GCA_964497555.1 uncultured bacterium | reverse complement strand
AACGCCATCCTCAATTCCTTCACCGTTGGTTGTTCCAGCCGAAATGTAGTAATACAGCGGCCGACATCCTTAAGGTAATGGGCGTCCGAGGCTGTAATCAGGGCGTACTGTTGATATTCGTTGAATTTCTCTCTGGCGTCGGCGGCATTTATATTGGCTGAAATCTCCAGCGCGTCCAGCTCTAAATCCTCCGGGATGAATCCGAGTTGTCCGATAATCCCGAAGGCTTCGCGGTCAATGTGGGCGGCAATCGCCAGCCCCTGATGCTCGTGAATGGCGTGTACAACCACTTGGACGGGAAGCCCGATGGCTCCTATGAGCAGCCTGGGATTGAAGCCCAGCACCCAGCCGTTTTCATCCACCACTGGCTGCATTCCAAAGACCTTCTCATCGTTCTCGCCCGTAAGATTCTCATAGACCAGCGCCTGCATTGCCCAGGCGTCTTCTATTTCACCGAACAGCGCGATAATATGAACTTCTTCGCTAGTGGTTATTTCCATCCCCGGCAAGACCTTCAATCCTTTGTCCGTGGCAGCGCGGATGACCGCCGGTGAGTTTTCAGTAGTATTGTGGTCGCAGACCGCTATCAGATTGAGCTTCAGGGCTGCAGCCTGCTTGACAATAGCAGCCGGAGACATCCCCAGGTCGCCGCAGGGCGACAGACAGGTGTGAAGGTGCAGGTCAGCCCGGTATTCTCTTAACATCCTTGAAGAAGCATATACAACTTCCCGGTCAGCTCGAAAGTCGGTTGTCGGGAGACCATTAAAGGTATGGATTCCTTTTCAGCCTTCTCCAAGGTCTCAGCCTCAGGCTGTCGGTTGTTCACCAGTATAATTCCGCTGAGTTCCTTCAATACCGCCACCGCCACGATATTCGGATGCACCTGCAACGTAATCCAGACCTGACCTTCCTGAGCGTGTCCAATCGCATCGCTGAGCAAGTCGCTGACATAGGCGCCCGTAACCGTCGAATCCAATCGGTCCCGCCCCGAACGGACTTCGAGGTCCAGCCGTTCCACAATCTCTCTTAGAATCACCTTGCGTCAATCCCGTTTGAGATGAACGACAAATTCCAACCGTGTTCCCTTTCCCACCGTTGAATCCAAGCGCATTTCGTCCGAGCATTTATAGATATTGGGAAGCCCCATTCCCGCGCCGAATCCGAGTTCCCGCACCCACTCGGGGGCTGTGGAGAAACCCGCCTGCATAGCCCGGGTTACATCGGGTATGCCTGGACCGGTATCCAATGCTTCCACGCGAATTTCTTCGGGAGTGATATATGCTGTAATCTCTCCGCCCTCGGTGAACACCACGATGTTCATCTCCGCTTCGTAGGTGGAAATGGCCACCCGGCGAATGTCCTTGTTCGGCATCCCCAAGCGGCGCAGCGACTTCTTGAGTTCGCTGGAGGTCTGTCCCGCCCGCGAGAAATCCTTTCCCTGTATCTTGTATTGAAATATCAGCGTCTTCTTGTCGGCGATAATATCTTCAAAGAAATGGCTGGCGCGGTAACGGTGAATTTCCTCTTCGTGATAGTCAATTTCCAGCTTTTTCAAAAGCCCGCGAACGATGTCCCCCTTGGTGATGACGCCCACCAGCCAACCGCTGTCGCGGTTTAGTACCGGGAAACGTCCATAGCCTAAGCGGTCAAACTCCTCCACCGCCCGCACCAGTGGTTCATGGTCAAATAGAGTTGCCGCATTATGCATCCGTTCCCCGATATTGCTGCTCATCTTTCCTTCAATAAGACATTTAATGAAGTCTTCAATACTAACCATACCCACCAGCCGCTCCCCCTCCACCACCGGAACGCCCGATATTTTCCGGTCGCGCAGTAGCTCCCGCAATTCGCTCATCCGGCTGTCGGGCCCGATGGTGATAACCTCCCGGGTCATCACCTGCTCGACCTTCATCTCATAGACCAACTCCTGGACCTTAGTGAACTCTTTGTTGCCCATAGCGGAGGTCTCGTCGGGCTATCAACTGCTTTGCTGAGAGCAGCCGAGCAGCCCTGCTGCGAACAACTTCCCACAGGCTTCAAACAACGGCAGCGAGGTGGTCAGCAGGGCTATCCTTTTGCTTGCAGCCATATCGACCATCTCCTCATTGGGCTGCTTGCCCCGCACAAAACAGATGGCATTTATTTCGGCAATTTCAGCGGTCCGGACGGCTTGGATGTTGTTTAACCCGGTTAATAGAAGTGCTTTGGGCTTTATAAAAGCCAGGACATCACTCATTAGATCACAGCCGCAACCGGCTTGAACTGTCAAATCAAGGTCTTCTGAACCGCTTAAAACTCGACAGTCAAGAAGCTGCACAACTTCTCTGAGCGTCATCATATCAATCTGTTTGGTTTGGCATCAACTGTTCGAACCTACCGGATCCGGATTCAGATGCGTCCCCTGTCTTAGGATCCGATCCCCTATCATAAGCTTACGTTTGCGGGGGAAGGGATGGCTGGGGCAAGCCTCATAACATGTGCCGCAACTGTTGCATAAATCCGGATCGACATACCGCGCTTTTCGTCGAACCTTAATCTTAAAGTTGCCGATGTAGCCGCTGACTGCATCCACCTCCGACCAAGTGAGCAGATGAATGCGCGGATGTTTGCCTACCGCCACCATCTTGGGCGTCAGGATGCAGGCGGCGCAGTCGAGGGTGGGGAAGGTCTTGTCGAACTTTGCCATGTGCCCTCCGATGGACGAATCCTTCTCCACCAGAAAGACTTCATAGCCCGCGTCGGCAACCTGCAGCGCCGCTTCGATGCCGGCAATGCCGCCCCCGATTATCATCACCCGCTTGCCGATGGGGACACAGCGCATGTCGAGGGGCTCGTGCAGCGCCACCCGCGCCAGTGACCCTCGGATAATTGACCGTGCCTTTTGAGTGGCGCTGGTGTAGTCCACTGAGACCCAGCTCACCTGCTCGCGAACGTTTGCCATCTCGAACAGGTAGCGGTTCAGTCCGCCCCGCTCCACGGCCGCGCGGAAGGTCGGCTCGTGCATCAGCGGGCTGCAGGCGGCGACAACCACCCGGTCTAGTTTTTGAGCCTTGATGTCTGACACGATTTGCTCCTGCCCCGGCTCCGAACACATGAACTTGTAGTGTCTGGACACCGCCACCGAAGGATGGCTGCCAAATTCCTCCGCCAGCTTGACAACATCCACCATCTTGGAGATGTTGGTGCCGCAGTGGCAGATGTAAAGACCTATGCGACAGGGCATCCCGCCGTTTCCGTTGTCTCCCGACGCGCTCATACGGCTTTCCTCGCGGTTTTAGCTCCAAGTTTCAACTGAGGCAGGGGGATGAACATGGAGTTCAGTCCCAGTTTTTCCGGTTTGATACCCAGCGCCAGCCCCAGCAGTTGACTGAAATACACGATAGGCATGTGGTGGTTGTAGTTGTACCGTTTGTTGATCCGGTTCTGGTAGCCCTCAAGGTTCATCTGGCAGAGGGGGCAGGTGGTGGCGATGACGTCAGCGCCGTTGTCGGCGGCGGTTTTCAACAGCCGGTGATTTAATTCGCAAGCCACCTCCTCGAAGGTGGTCATGAGCATCCCACCGCAGCAGCGCACCTTGTCGGGGAAGTCAACCACCTTGGCTCCCAGGGTTTCTAACAGTCTATCCATGGTCATCGGCTCTTCCAGGTCGTCGAAATGAAAGACGGGACGGACAATCTGGCAGCCGTAATATGGTGCCACGCGCAAGCCGCCGAGGTCAAAGGTCGTCGCGTCGGCAATGGTATCGAGTCCCACGTCGTTGACGAGGATGTCGAGGGGGTGGCGGATTTCCACCATCCGGTCGTAGGTCAGCCCCGCGGCTTTGAGGGACTCGTTGATTATTTTGCGCGAATGGGCGTTCCAGGCGAGGTGACGGTTGGTTTTGCGCAGCACGGTATAGCAACTGCTGCAGGGGGCGCAGATGTCGCAGCCCATGTTTTGCGCCAGCGCCAGATTGCGGGCGCTCACCGCGAAGCCGATGATTTTGTCCACCGACATATACATGGTCGCGCCGCAGCAGTTCCAGTCTTCAATATCGCGCAGTACGATACCCAATCGTTTAAACACGGCGCGGATGGAGATATCGTAGGGCTTTCCGGTGTACTCCAGGCTGCAGCCCGGATAATAGGCGTATTCCATTAGTAGCCTTCCTTCTCGAGTTGTCTCGCTTTCTTGATCAGGGCGCGGACCTCGTTGATTTTGTTAATCCGAGTCGGCCTCAGGGACATACGCCCCTTCCTCATCATGGAAAGCCCCCAGCCGGTATTGGCTGCCAGTTGCAAGGGATTGGTCCGCAGCAGGTATTTGATCCCCAGACCGAGTTCGTAGTTGCGGCCGTATTTATATATGTTGGAGATGAACGACGTGGACAGCGCGTGGACGGGGAATTTGCGAGGGTAGATCCCGCTTTTCATCGCCAGCCGTTTCAGGGCGTACATCAGGTCGGTGATGAGGATCCCCGAAGGGCAGCGCACCCGGCAGGCATAGCAGGAAGCGCAGATCCAGATGGTGCGGCTCTGCAGGATTTCCTCCAGATGTCCGCTGCGGAACAAGGCGATGGTCTCGCGCGGGGTGATGTCCATCATGTATGAAACCGGACAAGAACCGGTGCAGGTTCCGCATTGGATGCAGTTTTGAATCTTCTCGCCGCGGGGGATGCTGTGAATCTGTTCCCAGAAGGCAGCGCGAAGCTCGGATTCAAGTTTGGGCTGCAGGGCGGTTGTTTCGTGTTTGGTCACGATGCCTCCAATTCTTTAACGCCATCAAAGGATGTCGGAAACGGCGGTTCAGCAAGCACTAATTTTCACAAAGAGGCTCGAATTTAGGTATTATATTCGTCGTGGGTTACAGCGACAATGGCGAGATAGTTATTTACTTCACAAACAATATAATCCCTTTTTTGGGGTAGCCAATAGATTTTTTATTTTTTTTCAAATCTGTGAAATATTTATCAAAGAAATCATCATTTTGTGGAGCCATCATGCTGCGCGCCACGCAACAAACCATGAAAATAGCTGCTTTCTCTTGCAGGGCGGACTTTCAGAGTCTGTCCGATAATTCGGAAATGCGCCGAAGGCGCATCATGCCAGCGAAAGCCGGCATCCATTTGGAAGATTGTAAGTCCTTATGATTAAGAGACATACAGATTAATAAATGGATTCCAGCTTTCGCTGGAATGATGCCCCGAGGCTCGTAACGGTTAAGTTATGAATTATCAGACAGACTCTTTCAGTCCACCCCGACAGGTTGAAGCCTGAGGCACTGCATTGGTCGGGCTCGGAGGCCCGACCTGCGCGGTGTCAAGCCGTCCGGAAGATTCACAGCAGATTAAACAGATTAAGCAGATGGTTCAAACGTCCGCCCGCCTTCTATTCCACAATCTGCTTAATCTGCTTCATCTGCTGTGAATCAACCGATATACGGACACAGAGTCCCTCGCTACCGAATGTCGGGCTCGGAGGCCCGACCTACGCGTTCCCCTGGGGGTATTTTCAAAGGAAAGACATCCCAGCTTACTGCCCCAGCACCTCCACTATCCTCACCGCCCTTCTTCCTTCGTCGTCGAGGCAGATGATTTCGTGCCGCCCCGGTTTCAGCAGCAGGAATAATTCTCCTCCCGGCGCACCCTTATACAACAGCGTTCCATCCATGAACCAATATACCGTCTTCACGCCCGCGTCCACCGCCGCCTGCAGCTGGATCTTCTGGTACTCGACCGGAGCGTCGGAGCGCAGGCGATACTGGCAGTCCTCCGCGGGCGAGGTGATAGTCGGAGCGGATCCCTGCGCCATGCTCACGCACTTCGGATTGTGCGGGGGAATGTGGCTGACGTTCTGACCATTGGCGGACATCCAGTTCACCACCTCCGGCGGGTACTGTATCACGGTCTCAGCGTGATAATCCCGCCCGGTCCGGCAGTTCGGGCACAGCCGACAGCCCGTCGAGTCGTCAATTATAATGCGCTGGTGCATCGTGCATGCCTCCTGCGACGAGCGTCCGAGCAGATATAACTCTTCCCGCGTCGCGTCGCACCAGAGTCCTGGCGTCTGCCCCGAAACCGCACAGACCTCTCGCCACGACACCCCGTCCGGCTTCTCAAACCACACCCCCCCCTCCGGCTCGATCTGGCTGAAGATGTCGAACAGCAAGGGCGTGGCGGCTTCTGCTCCTACCAGCGCGGGGCTGCCCTCACCCGAGAAGTTACCCAACCACACTCCCACCGTCCAGCGAGGATTATAGCCCACGCTCCAGGCGTCGCGGTGGCCGTAGGAAGTGCCGGTCTTCCAAGCCAGCGGGGGCAGGTGGGGTGAGTATTCCCAGAAGGACGGGAAGTCCGGGCGGTGGACGCGTGACAAGGTGTCGGTGATGATGTAGCACGCGCCCGGTGAGAGCAGCGAGTCCTCCGGCGCCAGCGGCGGGTCTTCATACACGCGGTAGGGACGGTACCGCCCGCCCCGCGCCAGCGTCGCGTACAGGTTGGTCAGCTCGCTCAGACGCGCGCCCATCCCGCCCAGCACTAATTGCAAGCCGTAGTACTCGGGCGGCTGGTCGAGGGTGGTGAATCCGCCTCGCTTCAGCAGTCCGTACAGCCGACCGAAGCCGACTTGCGCCGCTGTGTTCACCGCCGGGACGTTGAGTGAGTTCATCAGCGCTTCTTCGACCGTTACCAGCCCGTGGAAGCGCTCGTCGTAGTTGACCGGGGTGTAGCCCGCGTAATCGACCGGCACATCGGCGAGCCGCGCCTGCGGCGTCAGCAGTCCCGCGTCCAGCGCCAGAGCATAAACGAATGGCTTCAGCGTCGAGCCCGGCGAGCGCGGCGCTAAGGGTCCGTTGACCTGTCCGGCGTCGGTCTTGTCGAAGTAATCGCCTGACCCCACCCAGACCCTCACCACGCTGGAATCATTTTGAATGACAACCACCGCGCCTTGATTGACCCCGTGGCTGCGGAGGGTTTGAAGGCGTCGATTCAGCAGGCGGCGGCAGGTCTCCTGCATGGTTGCGTCGAGGGTCGAGCGCCGGTCGCCGGGGCGGGGATCAACGGTGTAATGCAGGTAGTCGCAGAAATGCGGCGCTGTCAGCGGAAACGACCACCGCTGGTTGGGGATGGGTTCGCGGCGGGAAAGGTCGTACTGCTCGCGGGTGATGTCGCCGCGCCGCAGCATTCGACAGAGGATGTCGTCCCGGCGAGCCTGAGCGGCTTCTGGGTGCAGGTCCGGGCGCAGGCGGGTGGGGGAGTTGGGCAGCGACGCCAGCAACGCTGCTTCCCCCGGACCCAAGGCCGAGGGTTGCTTACCGAAGTAAATCCAAGATGCGGCTCCCGCGCCGCGGATGTTACCCCCGTAGGGCGCGAGGTTCAAGTAGAAGGTCAGGATTTCGTCCTTGGAGTAGAACAGCTCTAGTTGCAGAGCTCGGAAGGCTTCGATGAGCTTGGCAGACAGGCAGCGCGGTCGGGGTTCCATCAGCCGGGCGACCTGTTGGGTGATGGTCGAGCCGCCGCTGAGCACCCGACCGGCGCGCAGGTTCATCCGTGCCGCACGGACGATGGCGACTGGGTTGAAGCCGGGATGCCAGCGGAACCAGCGGTCCTCGAAAGCGATCGTCGATGCAATCAGGAACGGCGAGACCTGCTCCAGCCGCACCGACAGGCAATAGTGGTCATCGGCCGCGGCATAGACGCGCAGGATTTGCCCCCGCCGGTCCAGCACCCGGGTGGATTCCAGCGGATGCAGCCGTTCCTTGGGCAGCGGCGTCAGCATCAGCGCCAGCAGCGGTAGTAGAATCACCGCAAGGGCGATCAGCTCCCAGCGGCGAGGTATGTTTCGGAAAAACCGCAGGATGAAATCTCAACTCAAGGACGATGCTAAAAGGTACAACCGGAGGGGCAAAAATGTCAAACGAGGCGGGGGAGAGGATTGATTGGGGGAAGGAGATGGTATAGATTATTCTGTGGTGCCGGGTGTCCTCATCCTGCGGCACCCAATTTAGGATGGATTCCCGCCTTCGCGGGAATAACGGCACGAAAGCATGAGGTAAAAGATCTTGACAGGATTCAATCCCCGCTTGACTTCACCGCTCCATCTGTATATCTTAAACAAAGACGCAAAATCCTGTAAGCATCGGAGACCAAATGAGTCGCATACTGCTACTCTCAGCTTTAGCCGCCCTTGCCGCCCTTTCGTGCTTCGCCCAGGAGGCCCGCAAGGAGCGCATCGGCGAGTTTAGGTACCTGGGTCGTCACGACAGCTTCTTCTACGACGTCTATGTTACCAGCGCCGGAAACTACGCCGCCACCGGCCGCACCGAAGCCGGAGCCGATCCCGAACCGTTCTGGGTAGTGCTGTCCGACCGCAACGGCCGTGAAATCTGGAGCAGTACTTTTCCTCAAGACCAAGGCGGTTTTGACGAGGGCGACGCCACCAGCATCATTGAAACCGATGACGGCGATTTCGTCGTCGGCGGTCAGATGGAGCTTAATGGCCGAATGACCTTTGTAGTCATGAAGTGTGACGCTGAAGGTGAGCAGTTATGGTGGAGAACCTACGGAGGCAACAGCGTCGGGCTCTGCTTGGCGGTGATTGAACCTAAAGGCGGAGGCATTCTCGCCTGCGGAACGGTCGGGGAGCGCGGCAGTGAACAGGCTCACGCCGTGATGCTGGAGCCCGATGGTGACATCGTCTGGGAGCAGACTTATGACAATGGCGTCTGCTTCAACGCGGTGCGCGAAATACAGGACGGATTCCTCTTTGCCGATTATGGACCCGACCGGGGCTTAACTCGAGTGAACGGCCGAGGCGAGTTTGTATGGCAGCACCGTGTCAGCGGCTATCTACTCGGTCTGGTGTCCTGTCCGGTCGGCGGTGGCTTTGCCGCTTGCGGCAGCCTGAACAGGATGTCTCTTCTGGTTCGATTCGACGATCAGGGAAACGAACAATGGTCGAGAACTTACAACCGGATTGACAATAATTACCGAGGAGTCGCCAATTGTCTGCTGCAATTGCCCGACGGTGGTTTTCTAATGGTTGGTGAAAGGCCCCTTATATGGTCCACCTATCGGACAACCGCGCAGATTGAAATCCGGGTTGACGCTGACGGCAATTTGATGTGGCATCGAGGCGCCGCCGGCATTTTAGTGATGGGCTACCTGTCGGTGGTGCGGGACATCGATTCGCTGACCGTGATTGCGGGATCGGTTGACCTGCGGCAGCAACCTGCGGGATCCGACTTCGTGGGCATCTTAGATAAAGTCTTCCCGGAGCGCTCGGCACCGCGCATAGTCAATTACTCCCCCGAAGAGCTTCAACTGCAAGTCATGCGTCTCGACACCGTCCATTTCAGCGTTGAAGCCATCGATTATCAAGAGGATGACATTGAGTACGAATGGCTGATGGACGACAGCGTTCGGATTGGCAGAGAAGCCAGGCAGGATGTCGTGTTCACCGAGTTATGGGACCATACAGTTACATGCATCGTGTCAGACAGCCGGGATGAAACGCGCCTCAACTGGTCGGTGTATGTCATCGAGCTGTACATCAGCGGCTATCAGCCCGACAGCCTTAACCTGAGGGTTCCGCGATGCACGCCCGTTGATTTCAGCGTTGAAGTGGTGGCAGTGGAGCCGGATTCGGTGGAGTTTTCCTGGGTAATGGCTGATTCGGTGGTGGGGACGGGAGCTGAATTCAGCGTGGAGTTCCCGCTGCCGCAGGCGTATCGGTTGACCGCCTTGGCGACCGCCAACGGCTTCACCGATCTGGTGAGATGGGACATAAGAACTCAATCGACCATCGACCGGTGGCGTCCTCGGGAACTGGAGTTATGTGTCGCTCAATACGATTCGCAGGAGTTTTCTCTAATCGCCTCCCATCCGGAATCGGATTCTCTCGCTTACCGATGGCTTTACCGGGACGAGGTTGTCAGCGTTGACGACTCGGTATCGATTGCTTTCACGGAAGACGGTCAATTCGACGTCATTGGTTGTCTCACCGATGGCAGCGCTGTCGATTCGATGGTCTGGCGGGTCGAGGTGCTGCCGGACAAAGCACCGGAGGATTCGGACCGGCCGCCGGAGCGATTTAAGCTGATTGCCGTTCATCCTAATCCGTTTAACCGCCTGACAGCTATAGATTTTTACGTTGACCGCATGGCGCCGACGGAGTTAACAGTATGCAGCCCTGTGGGTGAGCTTGTTGCGTTGCTTTATTCCGGCGTTCCTCGAGCGGGACATCACAGCGTTATTTGGAATGCAGCGGAGGTGCCTTCGGGTTATTATCTCATAAGGCTATCCTCAGGCAGCCAGCTCGCCTGCCAAAGCGCGGTGCTGTTAAAGTGATTGTTCAGCGCTTGCAGAATAAACAAAGGCGGTCAGGATGACCGCCTTTGTTATTTCCGCATCTATTGGAAATAGACTCTATGCCTCCTTCGACACGTGGCATGTCCAGCTTGTTGGACATGTTTCTCCTACCGCGTAGGTCGGGCTTCCAACCCGACAAGGGCGGACTTTCAGAGTTTGTCCGATAATTCCGATTGTGGGGTGGAATGTTCCGAGTGCTGTCATTCCCGCTTTCGCGGGAATTGTCATGGCGGCAGCCCCACCACGAAGGATGAAAA
>CAZCEM010000042.1:0-10715 GCA_964497555.1 uncultured bacterium | reverse complement strand
GGTATGTAATGCGCGGAAAGGGCACGCTGACGGTTTTGCCGAGCACATCACTGACCAATCTGGCGAGCAGCGACTCGGAATGTTCGAAAACCTCCTCCTCATCAACAAACGACATCTCAATATCCACTTGGGTGAATTCAGGCTGCCGGTCCCGGCGCTGGTCTTCATCCCGAAAGCAGCGGGCAATCTGGAAGTAGCGGTCGATCCCGCCCACCATCAACGCCTGCTTGTAGAGCTGGGGCGACTGCGGCAGCGCATAAACGCAGCGTTGATGAATCCTGCTGGGAACCACAAAGTCTCGCGCTCCTTCGGGCGTGCTGCGAATGAGGAAAGGCGTCTCGACCTCCATAAATCCCGATTCGTCGTGGAAACGACGCACCGACTGGAGCGCGCGATGGCGAAGCATCAGATTGCGCTTCATGCGGGGACGTCGGAGGTCGAGGCAGCGGTATTTTAGCCGCAATTCTTCGCTGGATTCTTCGATGTCTTCAACGCCGATGGGGAGTTTTTCCACCCGGGACAGCACCTCTATCCGCTCAGCTTCGACCTCGATCTCGCCAGTGAGCATTTCACGGTTTATCATATTCGGAGGCCTAGGCCGGACCACACCTTCAATCCCAACCACGTCCTCCGGTTTCAGGCTGCGGATGATCTCCGCAGCCTCAGCCGAATCACCCGGAACTACCTGCGTCTTTCCGCTGCGATCACGAATATCCAAGAATAACAGCCCGCGTAGGTCGCGCACCCGCGCCACCCAGCCGTATAATACCACTCTCTCACCGGCGTCGGCGCCGGTTAATTTCCCGCAGGTATGAGTTCGTCTCTTCAAGTTGTCTTCCTTACCGAAAACCGCTCCGGTGAAAACATGCCAGGTCGGTTCAAGTCTCCCTTAATTGCCAAATGTCCTTCAAAATGAAACTATGCGGGATTGAAACAACCCCGCATAGCAATATAACTCCCTTTGCGCATCGAGCCCAGATTTGCGAAGATTCCGCAGCCGCTCTCAGCAAAATCACAGGATTCCGCGTTCCTGCTTTGACTCAATCTCTGAAAAAGAAGGGTGCGACGCCGGTCACGTTGCCGCCGCTTTCAGCGATGGATTCAAAATGCCAACTGCTGATCATGTTCTGCATACATTTCTCGACCTCCGCGCCCAGAGGGTTGCCTCCCCAATCACTCTCACGGAAGCGCACCCGAACAACCGCGCCTGAAGGGTTGATGGTGAATTCGACCACAACGCGGCCTCGAAGGCTTGAATCGCGGCGTTTTGCGGTTGCGTAGCAGTAATGCACCTGCTTCTCGTTCTTTGCCACAACCTCGTAAATCGCCGTGGGGCTGCGCTGTTTGGTCTTGGATCCGGGGCCGCCTTTCGCGGTGATGGCTTTCTGATTGATTTCGATGCTGGAGCCTTGGAGCATATTTTCGATATCTTCAAGCGAGAGTTTTTTCAGCGCTTCAATATCGATATCTCCAATTTCTTCAGAGATTGCGCCGCCTTTCTGCAGTGCTTTTACTTTCTCAGCTTTTCCGGCTTCTCCGACTATACCCACCATCTTTTTAACGTCATAGCCGCCCATCTGCCCCGCCGACAAACCTAAGGCTTCGCGGGTGGAGGCAGATCCGCCTTTGGCAGCGCTCGCTCTTCTGGTAGGTCCAGCCAATATCTTTATACCTTGCGCGGCAGCGCGGATCTTTTCACGGCTCTCCTCCTGATGGGAGCGGCGCTCGGCTCTCTTTTCCTCGCGAACCTCTTTCTTGGCTTCTTCCGTCACCGGTTTTTCTTCAATGATTTCTTCCTTCTCTTCCTTAACCACCTCACCGCCGCCGGTTTGTTGCGGAGTAACCTTGACAGCCTTCGGCGCGGAGACTTTGGCGCGGTAGATGATCTCTGTATAACGCTTGACCTGCTCAGCGCTCAACTCTTTGACCGGCTGCCCGGTCATATAAAGAGTGATGCTGAAGCACACGATAAAGGTCAGCAAGGTGATAAGGAAAAAGTCCTTATCGATATCCCGGAAAAATTGATGTTCAAATTCCCGTGGAAATGTTGCTACTACCCGAGTCACGTTCCTACCTCAGGTTTGTTCTTTCTTTACGACGAAGTCAATCGTCCCAAAATCCGTCTGCCCGCAGGTGTTGATCACCTTGAGAACCCATTCGTAAGGAATTTCCTTATCGCATTGGATGGTGATCTCACCCTTGAACTGCATCCCAACCCGCTCCTGAAAGGCCTTGTAGTCACTGAGGTAAATCTCAAGACCTGGCAAAACAATGTTTTCGGTATTCAAGAACTCGTCCGGGCCAGCGATGATCCTGGGATCCTTGCCGGCCATATCCTCAAACACGCCGCTCTGACTAACCAAGATTGAAACTGCTTTCTTTGGTTCCAAATCTCTCTGAGCTCGCGGCAAATCGACTAACGGAGATGGCTGTATTAAGGCGCCCGAGGTTGAAAACGACTTTAAAAGGAAGAGGAGGATGATGGTCATCATATCCATCATCGAGTTCAAGGTTAAACCTCCTTTTTCCAGGCGCCTGTTTTTCTTTCCTTTTGAAGGTGGGAAAGCCATGGTGACTCCAATGAATAACCTTCAGCCGTCGCCGGCTGAGACACAGTTACAACACCCTTCTGATGGCTCAGCAGCCAGTGGATCATTACTGGAATTGTTTCAGCAGCGTTATCGGGAAAAGGGTATATAACTCATCGTTCACCTTATAGGTGCGGCAGGCATCCATCAGTTGGATGATGGTCTGAAACGGTGTGGTGCCCACGGCGGTTATAGACACTTCCTCTCCGTCTTTCACGCGATATTTTGGCTTCTCCTGCATCTCACCCGTTCGCTCATCTGGTACGGTCTCGGTGCCGATAGGCGCACCCACTTCGCGTTGTTTAATGGACCAGAGGCTGTCCTTCAGCGCAGCCCAGTTATACAGACCGTTCTCCAGGGGTATCTCGTAAAAATTGGGACCCAGTTGAACCGTCTGATAAATGCTGACTTGGATGCCGGTCTCGGTGAGATTAACCAGCAGATTGAGGTTTAACTCCTCAGATCCGATTCCTTTATTCTCACCGGGGGGGGTGTTTTCAGCAGCGGCTGCTTCCGTCGGAGGCAAATACTCCAAAAGCGCAAGCTGTGTGAACTTCGCCGCGGATAAGAGCAGAGGAATCAGCACCACCATCAAGTTCATGATGGGCGTGATGTTGACGTCGAGATTCTCCTCTTCCCGTTTACGCTTATCGGAAGGTTTGTATGCCACTACATGCCTCTGGTCATCAGGTGTATAAGTTTAACCGAGTGTTCATCTATGTCGTCGATGATGGCGTTGGCTTTGGTGTTGATGATTGTGTAGGCAACAAGCGCCGGAATAGCCACAATCAGTCCCCAAAGCGTTGTGAACATGGCTACCGAGATGCCTTGAGCCAAGGCTTCGGCGCCGCCGCCAGCCGCGCCGGCAGCTTCAAAGGATATAATCAGACCGTAGATAGTGCCCAACAATCCTGTCAGAGTGGAGATGTTTCCTATGACAGCGAGATAGCCGGTGCGCTTGCCGAGGCGGGGGATGAGTTCCAGCGTGGCTTCGTCAACCGCATTCTGAACCGCTCGGAAATCGACAAATTCGCGGGACTTGGCTTCTTGAACCGCCCGAAGAACGACCTGAGGCAAAGCGCGGTGACCGGCGCTCCGGCAAAGCTCAATCGCCTTGTCGAAGTTTTCTTTCATAACGAGTTCCCGAATCTTCGCCATAAAGCGGTTCGCATTGATGTTGGATCGAGCGTAAATGTAAATGGCTCGCTCAACGACGATGGCGACCATCACGATGAAAAACAACAAGATGACCCACATGAAGACAGCCCCGCCTCCAGGCGTGCTGAGGCTGAACTGGTGAAAGAAGTTGGAAAGCATTTGCATGGACTGCTTCTCCAATGGTTAAGGTAACTTTAAAAACTCTCCGCTGGAGCGCGGTTTTTTCCGCATTCCTGCGCCGTTGGTTTACTGTGTCAAAATAATTTCTGATAATATATTAGCGAGCGCGCGTTTGAGCAAGCATTTTATCCAGTTCTTCAACCTTGTTGACTTTCATTTTAGTCAAATCCGGTTTTATACCGCGGTCCTCCATGCTGACCATTCGCTCAAGGGGACTTTGGATGCTGGCAGGTTTGATGTCCGGCTTCTGACGCGGGATGTAAATAACCACGATGGGCTGTTCCGGAGATACTTGGATGACAATCTCCTGGAGCATTACGACATTATCGTCTGTTTCAACTTTGGCAGCAGCCTTTGGCTGGTCATTCTTCAAGGGCTGACTGCTGTTTTCCTTCTGCGCCGCCGGCGTCTGCGCCTGCAAAGAGGCGGTGAACAGCAGCAGAATGATGCCGACGATACCAGCCGACCTTTTATTCATCTTTCAATCCTCTAAAACAATCTCTTTTTCTCGATAAGAAATCTTCTCTGTTCCTCCGCCGTGGGCTGAGCCGGTTGGGTTGGTTCAGGCTGGCGCTGTACTTCCTGTGGCTGGGATCCGGCATAGGACAGCCAGGCATGAGCACGGTTCTCCCGAATGGCGTCCTGACGCTGCGCTTCTCGAGACGCCACAAGCTGCAACTGGCTGCTGATGTCCGGGATGCTCTCATACATCAACGCATAGATAAGCCCATGCCCGGTGCTGTCCACATCGACCGCTTCAACCGCCACGACGTTCTTCCCCAACTGAAGATAATCCCCCACATCATATTGATTAATCCGCATCCAATCGACGGTATCGGCTTTATCGGCAGCTATATAAACTCCGTTCACATAGCAACTAAAATTGTCATCGACGGTTACCCAGACTGTTGCTGCCGAAGGCTCAGTGTTTATGTCAAAGGCCTTGCGGAATAAATATCTTCTGGCTCCAGCGCTGTCAAGAGCGCACCAGAACTCCCAGTCAGCAAGGGCTTCGTTGTAACGCTTGATTACAGCTTCCCTCTCCTGCGCGGTCACAGCCGGCTTTGAAAGGGGAGGGGCTGGCGTTTCACGCTCAACCGACTGCGCTGATTCAGCGGTATCCGAAACCTGCATCGCGAGCGAATCTGCTTCTGAAACCTGCAAAGTATCGGGAGGAACTGCTTCGGATCCCGTCGGTGGAGCGGTCAGAGTCGGCATCTCTTCCGGCAAATCCAAGGTTGGTTTGTCACCACGATACCATACCGCTCGAGCGCCTAAGGAATCCAATACGCCGAACGTGGAACCGTAAGGGAATGCTGAATAATTTGGAGTCCGCCACCCGCTGTCGTCGAAATCGACAGACTCGAAGCCGAGGGTCTCCTCAGGCCAGACCTTCCAATCCAGCGAACTCACCACTGAAGTGTGTTGGCCGGTGAGACCAAACTGAGCCGCGTATGTTTCCGGATAATACTCCACCAGAGTCCGCATGATCTGGATGCCCGCAGGTCCCGCAAGGTCATAGGTGGTTTTAACACGCAAACCTTCCTCAAGCAGGGCTCGGTCGTACTCTGAAGCATAGGCAGCCAAATCCTCGAAGGCTATTGACGCATCATCCCAAAGCAACTCACCGTTCTCGGCATATTGCGTGGCGTATTCTTCTTTGTGAGTCTCGCCGATGGATTTGTAGCGCAGGAACTGGTCATGCCAGTCGAGGACTGATTGCAAGCCTTTATCCAGGGATCGACCGGCAAAATCCGGCGGCAGCGTATATTTGCTGATGCTGTCCATCACCGCGCTGAACGACTTCAACCAATCCAGCGTGAAACTGTTGAGGTAGTCTATCTGATACTGGATGATAATGCCCATCTCATCAGCGTAATAGCCGTCCACCGAACGGGCGTCTTCACCCTTGGGTAAGATGGTCTCATACTGCGATATGTAGCGGTCGATTCGCGACTTCGCTTTACCACACTGCTCCTCGTACTGAAGCCTCAGTGTGTCAATGGTGGAGGCAACTCCCCGTTCCAAGGCCTCGCGATAGGCGTTATACCGGCCGAATTCAACAGCCGTCTGAATCGCCTGCAGGTACAAGCCGCATATCTCCGGCGCTAAAGGCGTTATGGCGCTGTTTAGAACCTCCTCACGATAGAGAAGCCTGATCTCTTCGTTCTTATCGGTGCTTTTTATCATCAAATCCAGCGCCCATAGACGTTTCAGGTAATCGCCGTTTCGAGAGGCGATGTCGGGAATCTTGTTTCGGCAAGCCTGGATCCATTCTTCCGAAATACTGACCGCCGAGTCCAATTCAGTGAGGATGCGGCTTCGCAGGTTTTGCTTTTGCAGCGAATCCGCTGCGCCGGGAATCTCGGCCTTCTGCCACTCAGCCACCTTCTGACTATAGACGTTATACTCTCGCCTCAAGGAATCCTGCTGCAGAAGAAGCTGCTCGTGAATGGTCTGGAGGTTCTTAATGCTCTCGCGGAACGTGCTAATGGCGATGGAATTGAGAATGATCGATTCATCGACGACCGAGCCTACTTTGACAAGTTCGTCCTCCAGTTTTCTCGCGGGAGGCCGTTCCTGATTAAAGGAGGCTAAAGCCAGCTCCTCATCGAGTCTTCCGACTTGGTAGAAAGCTTGGTATCCTTCCTTCTGCCCCAAATCGATCAGCTTGCGATATTTCTCGTAAAGCGAATTCCGCCATTGCTTTTTTCGCTCCTTGGCAGCGGCAAGCTGGGCTTCCGGTAGATTGTACTTCAACTGGTCGTATTCGCGGTGCTCCCAATCCAAAAGCTGCGCCAGCGCTTTGGAAGCGAACTTAGGATTGCCGATGCTGCCCCCTGCCGCCACCTTGTTGTGGACCTCTACGGTTGCTCGGAACTCCCGCTCAGCCGAAGCGCGATCCTTCTGTTTCAGGAAATATAGTCCCCGTTCAAAATACGCCTGAATCGTTCGAGGGTCATTGGGATACTTTTGAGCAAACCTAATATAAATCTCATTCGCTTTTTCCACCTCATCCAAGGCGAGATAGTGCCCGGCGTTCTCGAACAGATAGACGTCGCAGTCCGTCGCAGAGGGGAATTTCGCGACGTACTGCTCGTTCACGCGAATGGCGGAGCGGTGGTCTTTGGCTTCGTTGTAGTTGGCGCTGGCATTGGCAAGGGCTTTTTGCGCCAAAGATGAATTCGGATAGGAATTCACCAGCCTTTCAAACGCCTGCGCCGAGCCCGCTGCATCCCCCATTTCCTGTTGAAGATTCACCGCGACATTGAACAGAGCTTTGTCGGCGCGTTCCGAGCGAGGGTATTTTTCAGCCAGCAGCAGAAAAGCTTCGTTCGCTTCCTTCCAGGCTTTGTCAAGCATGAACTCGTTTCCTGCCAGGAACAGCGAGCGGTCAGCTTCTTCAAAGTCAGGGGTTTCCAGAGCCACCCGCATGAACTCTTTAGCTGCAGCGATGTGGTTGTTCTCGGTCTTCAGCTCTTTGGCGCTCAAGAACAGCGATTGAGCCTTTCGACGAGTTACCGCTGATTTCAGGGTATCTGATAGATTGGAAGCTGTGATATCTTTGGTGATATCCTCAACGGCGGCGTATTCCCCGCTCTGGAAATGTCCTTCGATTAAAAGCCGATAGGCGTCCTCCACCAGCCGATCCTGGGGAAACTTGGCTATTAGTTCACACAGGTAGACCCGGGATTCAGGGAACATCTTGTGCTCGTAAAGGATGTCGCTGGCTTGATAGAGCATGCGTGAGGCGAGGGCAGATTGAGGGTAGTTGTAATAATAGAGGTCAATGCCTTGGAGAAACAAACGCTCCGAGTTCAGCAGCGTCGTAACTATAACCGGCTCAGTCGGCTGCTCGCCGCCCTCTCCCTCCTCAAGCTGAGCTGACGACGGCGCAATTTCGGCCGCCGGTGCGGGTGCCGGACTTTCACCGGCTGACTCGGGGCTTGCCGGCAAGGGCGCCTCCGTCGGAGTTGCGCCGACTGCCGGAGCCATATCGGGCGGCAGGATTTCACCCTCGGGGGTGACGTATATTTTCCCTTCCCGCTCCTGCTTGACGAGGTCATTGGTTATGATGACAACTTCGTTGCAGGCGGCTTCCCGGCGAGAGGTGTCTTCATAAGCCGTCGCGACCTGCCAGAACTCCCGAAGGGCGTCGGTTGGCCGGTCCAGTTGATTTTTTAAAACCGTCGCCAGATTAGCCTGCACTTTGTAAGCATTGGGACCGGAGGGCCAGAACCGCAGGTACTGGCGGCAGTAACGACTGAACTCATCGTAGAGAGCCTTGTCCTTGGTCTCAGTAGCCAGAACCAGATCTTCGTCGATGATTAGATTGAGGTATTTCTCCAGCCTGGGGACCAAATCATTGCGGACTTTCACGTCCTTGTTGACACCCCACCATTCGCTGTCGGGATTATACATCGCAAAGAAGCGCTTCTTTTCCTCCAACGCGCGAGGAATGTCAAATATCTCTCCCTGCTGGTAGATCTCTACGACGTAGGATTGAACCAGCGGCGCCTGAGGGTCATTGGGGAATAAATCAATATATCGAGCATAAACAGCGACGGCCTTCGCGTACTGCCCGATCTGGTTTCGGTAGATCTCACCAAGTTGAATCACGAGTTCGCGGCCGTAGTTCTCCTTTCGGTCGGGATATTGATTGAGCCAGTTGACAAGGTTGCCAATGCCCGCGCCGTTCCAATCCCTTTCGTCCGCGGAAAAGCAGATGCCGATGTAGTTTATCGACTCCTTGGCGATATCGAGAACCGTTGTCTGCTGGCTTCCAATGTTCTGGAGCGTCTTGTAACTCTCGTCAAGGGACCGCGCGAAATATTCAACCGCCGACTGGGGCTCATTTATGCGATAATATGCCCAGCCCAGTTTATATAAAGCTTCCTGATGGTACTGCGAACCGGGATGCACGGCTAAAATGGCGGTATATACTTCGATGGATTTTTCAATGTTGTTGACGGGAGGGTTGAAGTAGTATTCCGCAATCCGCCGCAGGGCATTGAGCTTATAGTCGCTCTCCGGATAGATTGAGACCAGCGTTTCAAAGATTCGATTGGCGTTGTCCCTCTCCGCTTGAGAGCCTTCTTCACTCAGCATCAGCCCGATATTGTATAAGGCGTCGTCGGCATAGTCGCTGGTGGGGAATTCGTCCAGGATTCGCTGGAACATCGACTGCACTTGAAAGAAGTCCGGGGAGGGCTGGAGCAGCAGCGCCGCTGAATCAGGATTAGTCTCGCTCAAGCGATTGAATTCTTCTATATAGCGGTCGGTTTCTTCGAGAAATTGGTCGTAAGCCTCCTCATACATCAGCTCAGCCACCCGAAAATACAATCCGGCAATGGTGGCGCGACGATGGGGATATTTAAGAAATATCTCGTCGTTTTGGCGCTCCCGCAGAAGCTCCAAACCGCCTTTCAGCAATTCCTGGCGCTGAGCCTTCATTCCCTGGCTGAGCTGACCGCGTTCCAGCAGATATTCATTTAGAGTAGAATCCACAGCTTCCGTCGGGATGCTGAAGGCATATTTCATAATAATGCCTTCCAGTACTCGTCTTATCCGGTTTATTATATCTTCATAAACTTCGTACCCGGGTTCGCCTCTCTTCGGCACTTTACCCTGAAGAGACTGAACCAAACTGCCCAGATGAATTATCAGACCTTCGCCTTCGATGATGAAGTCATGGTAGGAGGCAGCATTTTCGTCATTAACCAGCTCAATCCACCGCGCGGCGATATCCTCAGGCAGGAATTCCAAACCGACGACCTTCCCCTCCTGGTGCTGCGACGCGCGATAAGATATATCATCGAGAATCTTCACAAATTCAGCCTTTAGTTGCTGGTATTCGGCATAGGAGGTATCTCCGGCCTTGGGGATAAGACCTTTATTGGCAGTGATTAGAGGATCTATCCTTTCGATAAGGAACCAGCCCTCGCGAAAGAACGCTCGATTCAGATTTAGGTCGGAATAGGTGACCTGCTCCAGCCATCTATCCTTGAGAAAAACCGGCAGCCTCGCCAAACCGGGCAGCGTTTTTAAAGCTTCAGCATCAACCGGACCGGCTGTCAACGCCAGCGCTTCCTTCAATCTTTGCAGCATGTTTTGATAGTTGTTGTATTCCGGATCCCGTTTCTGGGGGATGTAACCGTCCCGAGAGGAAATAATACTCCCCATGTCCTGTATGGCTTGCCGAGCCTGTGCATAGTACTCGGAGTAGATTTTCAGTTCCGGTTCCTCCGTCAGACTCGACCAGAGGTCTTTGAGGTCCGCTGGAAGATTGGCGAGACCGGTGGTGAAGTTCCTATCACTCGACGCATCCTCGTTTTGACCACCGGCGGCCGCGAAGGACTTGTTGCAGCAAAGGAACACGGAGGAAACCAAAGAACCGACGAACAGCAAACCGCAAGCAAGCAATCTCAAGCGATTGGTCATTGAACGTCTCATTGTTGTTGTGTATCCTCTTGATTCGGATTTTCTCCGTTGTCGTCATGGGGATTCGTCTGAGAATCCGAAGGCTCGGATGGCCGCGGTTCGGGGGAGGGACTGCCGTCGTCGCTGCCGGAGGGTTGTTGCTCCGGTTCAACCTGTTGCCGTGAACCTTTTTCGGGAGTATCATGAATAGGTTCCGCAGGCTCGGTCTTCGTTCCATTGGACTCCGAAGGACTTACCTCCGGTTCGATGGGAGCGGTTGAGCCGTCCATTTTAGGCGATTCTGCAGGGGGCGCCGGCGTCAGGGGGAGAGTTTCGCCCAGTTTATGAGGCTGCCAAAGCGGCATCGGG
>CAZCEM010000041.1:0-10796 GCA_964497555.1 uncultured bacterium | reverse complement strand
GGCTGGGGGGGCTCGCCTCGTTCTTCGCTGGAAGTTCATTTCAAACCACCATCGGAGGCTGAAATGTGGGTAGAAGAGATCCGCTTAGAGAACATTCGCTGTTTTGAGGATGTGTCCATTAAACTTGGGAAGGGAGGTAAACCATATCCTTGGGTTACGCTTCTAAGTGAGAATGCTGGTGGAAAAACCACGGTTCTCCAATCCATGGCTTTACTGTTGGCGGGACATGAAGGTGCTTTGACTTTGATGCCGCGCTCAGAAGGATGGCTTCGCGATCCAGCACGAATTGGTAAAATAGCCTTACGCATTCACCAGGATAAACATGATTTGGGTAAAGCAGGTGAAAAGAAAGTCACCACCGCGTTCGGCTACACATTCAATTTTGTGGGACCAAATCTTACAGTTAGAGGTAAAAAGTATCACGAGCCAATCATTGCCCCTGATTACAGTCAAAAGAATGTTGGCTTTTTACGGGAGAATGTTTTCTCCTCTGTTGGACAGGGATGGTTTGCTGCGGGTTATGGCGCTTTTCGCCGTTTGACGAGAGAAACCAAGATAATAGTGCCAGATTTAGCACCTCAAGCCCGATACACCAATTTTATTACCCAGTTCAATGAAAGTGAGCCACTATCCGCACTGGAGAATGTCTTAGCGCATCTGGAGTTTAGAATAGCAAAGGATGGTGACAATGAAGCAAAACGTCATCGGGATATCGGTATTGAAACGATGAATAGGCTTCTTCCAGACTTGGTTAGATTTTCTGACATTACTTCCAGTGGAACAGTTCTCTTCAGTGTGGGAGGAACAAAAGTACCGACTACGGGATTAAGTGATGGTTTCAGGAGTATTTTGGCTTTGGCTGGAGATCTGTTCTGGCGGATGGTAAAGGCTTTTCCACAAAGTGATGATCCGCTGAAAGAAACAGGAGTTGTCCTGATTGATGAGCTTGACATTCATCTTCATCCAACATGGCAGAGGTATATTGCCTGGTGGCTTCAAAGACAATTCCCCAAAATCCAGTTTATTGTTTCAACCCATAGTCCTTTCATTGCCGCTGGTGCTGGTGAGGATGCGAAAACATATCGTTTGATTTATCAAGACGGGAAAACCATTATCAAAGAAGCTCCAAAGATATTCCAATTTGACGTTGAAGGTGTTCTTCAGAGCTATGCCTTTGGTCTAGTCTCAACTTACTCACCACAAGTTGAAGAGAAGATTAAGAGGTATGATGAACTTGCCAGCGCTGGATCGTCGAGAACCGCTGGTGAAAATAGCGAGTTGAAAAAGCTCTCAGAAGAACTTGGACAAGCCGTACTGCCAATCACAGGTAACTCACTGGAAGCCCGCATGAATCGTTTCATCCTGGAGAAGATGAATGATTCACGTTAATAGAACATCCTCACCGGAGATACTCTCAAAAAACGCAGTAACCTGGACACACGAACTGCTTAGCGAGACCGATCCGAGAAAACGAACTCCTATTGAGAAGCGGTATAACAAACCCCAAGTTCGAAAGGCACTGCAAGACATGTTTCACAATAAATGCGCCTTCTGCGAAAGGATATTGCGAGGCGGAGATCGCATAGAACACTTCAGACCACGGAAGCTGTTTCCCGAATTGACTTTTGATTGGTCAAACCTCCTCTTGGCTTGTGAAGCCTGCAATCTAAAGAAATCCGATAGTTTTCCGCTCACAACCATCGGTGAGACAACTCTCAATCCGACCATTGACGATCCTTCTCAATATCTTCGGTTTGAGATTGATCAGAACACAGGCTGGGTTAACGTTTATGGAACAGATGAACGTGGTAAGTTGACTATTGAGTTAGTTGATTTGAACCATGTCACCTTGCGAAGACTTCGATTTAATTTTATAATACGACTGATGTATCTCACCAAGTTTGCTTCAGATAATTTACAAGTAAAAACTGAATTAAAAGACGCCTTCAAAGACGAGTCCGAATTCGCAGGATCAGTAAGAGCATTAGTAGATCCATTAACGAATTAACCAATATTATAACCCCATGCCCCTCATCACCTCCGGCTCCGCTAGGGGCCGTAAAATAAAACTGCCCCCCGGCGAAGTCCGACCCGCGACTTCACGAGTGAAGCAAGCTACCTTCGACTACCTCGGCGAAACGGTCATCAACGCCCGCGCGCTGGACTTATACTGCGGCTCCGGCGGGTTGGGATTGGAAGCCCTCTCCCGCGGGGCCGAGGAATGCTGGTTCGTGGATTTATCTGAGAAAGTCATCGCGGTGGCTCAGGAGAACGCCGCGACCCTCGGCTTCACTGACCGCTGCCGGTTTGTGTGCCAGGACGTGTTCAAATTCCTGCGCCCCGCCACTGATTCAACCATCGAGGCCCCTCCGCGCTTCGATCTCATCTTCGTTGCGCCGCCTTACCGCATCGCCGAGCCGGAACGCTTGCTAACGGCGCTGGCGGCTTCAGGACTGGTCGCCGAAGGCGGCTGCGTGTGCCTCGAATATGCCCGCCACACCGCTCCGCCTCACCCCGCGCAGTTCAACCTCGACCGCCGCCGCGAGTATGGCGAGACCGTCATTGAAGTATGGTCCTATGCGGGGAATTAAGCAAAGAAGGCCTAGAGAACATGATGAAGTTTTTTTGTACTTCCTTCTGTAGGAGCCTCAACATAAAGAACACAAAATAGAAACTTGTTCTTAGTACGCTGGTATTTCGTTATCAGCAGCCAGCAAACAGTAACAGAAGAGATAGCCTGGTCGAAACCTACAATTGTGCGGCCAAAGTGGGATGCCATCAGCGTGCCGTCTTCATTCTCAATAACATCAGTAAGCCAATTGGTTCGTCGGCCTGCGGCTGATTTGCAATGGCGAAAACAGGGCTGATTTACAATGACGAAAAAAGCGGACGATTCACAAAGACGACATTCTGCATTTTACATTTTACATTCTGCATTTTAACGATTCTCTGCCTTAAGAATGCTAAATTGACTGAGTAAGAAGCGAAATTTTTCCTTATATTATTATTTTAGAATTTTCCACAAAGGGAGTCCGGCTCCCCGAGACGCCACCTTACGAAGGTTGAACCTTGACTAGATCCCCTTTTAAGGCACTTGCATCCTTGACAGTGTTGGGCATTTTGGTCCTGTGTCTCTCTGTGGATGTATCGTCGGCCCCGGCAGCAGGCGGCAACGTCAGATCCTACGATAGGATTGAGTCAGCGCTGTGCCGGTATCTGGACGTTCTGGAGCGGGACGGCGCCGCCGCTGCGGCGAAGTACGCGGAAGCCAATGCCATTACTATCCATGATGGTCGGCTCTTGTGTTCTTTGACGCTTTACCCCGGTTTTTACACCACGGACCTGCCTCTCTCGACTTTCAGCCAATACGGCGTGATGATTGACTCCCGCTCGCGGAATTTCATCGAGGTGTGGATTCCGAGCGGCCGGCTGGTCGAGTTCGCTAAAGCACTGGAGCAGGTGATTTTAATCCAGCGCCCTCAGCGCGCCATGAACATGGTTCAGACCGAGGGCTTGGGACTGTTCGGCGCCGCTGAATTCCATAACGAAGGCATTCGCGGCGCCGGCGTTCACATCGGCGTCTTCGACGGCGGATATGCTGACTATGAAGATCTGCATCAACGAAACGAATTCCCCGCCTTCACGGCAGTGAACTACGTGCAGGAAGGCATGAACGAAGGCACCATCCACGGCGCGGCCTGCGTCGAGGTGCTGTACGACCTGGCGCCGCAGGCCGAGTTCACGCTGTTTAAGATGTGGAACAGCTCCCATTTTGAGCGGGCGGTTGAGTACGCCCTTGCTCATCAGTTAGATGTAATCAGCATGTCCATCGGGTGGCATATTCCCATCGGCGACTATTACCACGGCGACGACCGGCTCTCGCAGATTGTCAACGACGCCTTCGAGCAGGGATTGTTTTTAGTCGAATCGGCCGGCAACAGCGCTCAGGCGCATTACCGCGCGACTTTCAACGACAACAACGCTCAAGACCATTACCATCGCTTCGCCAATAACGCAACCGTCAATCCCATCGGCGAGGCTCCTGACGATTACACCACTCTCCGAGCAGGCGAGCAAATAAGCGTTTCGTTGGTCTGGGACGATTTCCCCGCCACCGACCAGGATTTCGACCTGGAGCTGGTGCGGGTGAACGGCAATAACGTCTCCATTGCTGCTGTTTCAAATGCCGTCCAAAACGGAAACGACAATCCCACCGAGGAGATAATATTTGTCATTCAAGTCCGCGGGGATTACGGTGTCAGGGTGCTGCGTTCCGACGCCGACAACGGCATGAACTTCACCCTGATAACGTATCCGCATGGGCTCGGAGTTCACACCTCCGCCGGCAGCATCACTGTTCCGTCGCTGGCGGAGAATTGCTTCACGGTCGGTGCAGTAGAATACCGCGACTGGGATGACGAAGATCCGCCCATAGAGTGGTTCAGCTCCCGGGGCCCGACCTACGACGGGCGCATCAAGCCCGATATTGTGGCGCCGGACGGCGTCTCTACGGTCACCTACGGCGTCCGGGCTTTCTTCGGCACCTCGTGCGCTTGTCCGCATCTGTCGGGAGCGGCAGCGCTGGTTTTAAGCAATCAGCCGCTGATGGACGCGGCGGGATTGCGGGATTATCTCATCGAAAATGCCATCGACATCGGCGACAACGGCCAAGACAACACCTTCGGATACGGCAAGGTTCACATTGAGCCGGTGGAAGTCAATCCGAACGACCATCCGGCAATCGTCATTGATACGGAGGAATTGGAATCCGAAGACGGCGGCAGCTACGAAGTGCTGCTTGGGAACGAAGGCCGCGCCCACCTGACCTGGGCGGTCAGCGTCAGATACCAGCAGGGGCAGAATTGGCTCACCTGCGAGCCTTCCAGCGGCGTCCTGCGGCCCGGACGCCAGCGCCAACTTTTAGTTACTCTTAACGCCGCGAGGCTCAATCAAGGGGATTATCACGCTGATTTAATAATTGCCTCAAATGACCCCGACAACAACAGCCTGCGGATTCCCGTTACTCTGCGCGTTCTCGGAGAACCGCTGCCGAGGGTGGAGCTATCCGACTCGGTCCTGGATTTCCAGCGGGTTGACTTGGGCAGCACCGCTCAACTCGACTTGATAGTGTTCAACACTGGTCGAAGCCAACTGACAGTGTTCGACGTTTTGGTTGAGGGAGCGGGATACTCCACCGATTTCAATTTGTTGCGCATAGAACCTGGCCAACAGCGGACGATTGTAGTATCGTTCGCGCCGCGGGAGCCGGGCGTTCAGGCAGGGAGGCTGACAATCTCCACCACAGATCCTGTAAATGACCCGGTGTACGTCGATTTGACCGGCGTCGGCGTCAACAGCCCCCCGCAGGTGGTCAATCCGATCGCAGATGTGTCATTAGTCGAAGACTGCGGTCCCACCGCGGTGGCGGACTTGGACGACGTTTTTTCCGACCCCAACAACGACCGCCTGTTCTATGCTGTCACTTGCAACGAGAATCTGCGGGCTGAGGTGCTCGAAGGAAATGTGCTTATTATCCACCCGGCGCCTGACTTTTTTGGCGCAAACCTGCTGGTGTCGGTGACAGCGGATGACCGTCATCGTGGTGGCGGCAGAATGTCAAATCCCGTTTTGTGGCTTTGGCTCAACCAGACGACGGACAGGGAAGACCCTCACCGTTTGGATATAGTTACGACAGAGTTCTATGTTACGGTCACGCCGGTGAACGATCCACCGATGGTTCCTTCGCTGACTTCTCCTGCGGATGGGACTTCGCTGCCCGACCAGACCGCGCCGCTCCGGTTTGTGTGGGCGGAGGCGCGGGACGTGGAAGGGGATCCAATCGGTTATTCCTGGTATCTGGCGGCAGCTTTTCGGGAAACGGATACCGTAGCGGTCGTTTCCGGTTTGTATGCGCCGGAATACTCGATTGAGGACTTCTCGGACTTTCTTTTAGGGCTGGGCATCTATAATCCTTATGCCGGACGCCGCGTTGACCTGTATTGGTGGGTCGGCGCCAGCGACGGGATGGATTCTTCTGTCACCTCTGAGCGCTGGCGGCTGAACGCGCCGGTGCCGGTTGCCGTCCCGGCGGATGCCTTGACGCTGCCCCGCGAATACAGCCTGCTGCCCATTTATCCCAATCCCTTCAACTCCAGCGCCCGCATCGGCTTCACCATGCCGGCGAGCGGCAGCGTCAGTTTGACGGTCCTAGATGTCTTTGGTAAAAAAGCAGCCGGTTGGGAGTTCGCGGACTTGGCGCCCGGCGCTCACGAGTTGGTTTGGAATGCCGAAGACGTGCCGCCGGGGTTGTACTTCGTTCGACTTGAGGCTCCCTGCGGGCGTATTATCCGAAAGTTGACGCTGGTCAAGTGAGCCTTTAGGCCTTCTTGTCCTTCGCATTCATATCGTCCATTATACTAGTGCTGCACGGTGTCCTCATCCTGCACTGGAAGACCCTTTATGGGCGCAGGGTGAGGTCACCCTGCGCCACTTTAGGATCCTAATTGAGGCGACCTTCTTCCATTACTTCTGAGTTGCTCCATGCAATGTTCTCTTCGTTCGCTTTTCTTTATTATTGCAGCGGATTGCCTGTGGCTGATGCCGCTGTACGCTCAGGATCAGTCGCCGCTTCCGCCGGGCGATTCTCCGTCTCCCACTGTCTGGCAGAAGCTAAAGGACGCCGGTTCAGCCGAGGATCACGACGGCGCGGACTTGGTCATCGTCGAAGACTTGACGGTCAACCGCATCAAGTCCAGCGGCGTGGCGGAGACCGAACAGTCGGTGCTGTACAAAGTCCTTACCGGTCAGGGCTGCCTGGAGTTGTCAGCATTGTCTTGGGAATACCTGCCCCTGACGCGGTATGTACGCATCGACGAAGTTTCGCTCATCCGCGAGGATAAGCTCATTCCCATCGACCTGAACGGTCTGCTGGATGTGCCGGCGCCGCAGAGCGGCATCTACTGGGGCAGCCGGATGAAAATGCTCGGCTTGCCGCGGCTGCGGGTCGGGGATGGGGTGCTGGTGAGAATCTATCAGAAGGGCTTCTCCTACGCCCTGCTTGGAGCATCGGACGAGCCGCCCGATGACGAGCGCTACATCCCGCCTATGGCGGGGGAGTACTTCGACATCGTGCTGTTCACCTCCGGTCAGACGACGCTGTTGAAGAAGTACTCCCTGTATCTGCCCGCAGAAAAGCGGCTGCATGCGGAAGTCTATAACGGCGAATTGTTCAGCAGCGTCCGGTATTCGGCGGACAGCACGGTCTATTCGTGGTGGCGCCGCGACATAAAGCCGCGCCCGTCGGAGCGTTACAGCCCCGATGCTGATGATGTCGTTCCAAAGGTCGTGATGAGCACCGCTGAGAGCTGGGAAGCCAAAAGCCGCTGGTTCTTTGACGTCAACCTTCATCAGTTCGACCCCACGCCCGAAATCCGCGAAAAGGTGGCGGAAATCCTGAAGGAAGCCGGGGTTTCCAAGGGCGACGAAGCCGCGAAAGCCAAAGCCCTGCTGCATTGGGTCGCCAACAACATCCGCTACAGCGGCCAGACCATGGGTCCGGGCGAGGGCTTCACGCTGCATTCGGGCGAGATGGTCTTTCGCCAGCGCAGCGGCGTGTGCAAGGACATCGCCAGCATGTTGGTGACCATGATGCGCGGTGCGGACATGGACAGTTACGCTGCCATGACCTTCGCGGGAGCGCGTATAGAGGACCTCCCCGCCGACCAGTTCAACCACAGCGTGTGCGCTCTGCGGAAAGCCGACGGCAGCTTTGTGATGTACGACCCCACCTGGGCGCCGATGAGCATGAACATCTGGTCGCGCTATGAGATGGAGCAGCATTACCTCATCGGCACGCCGCAGGGGCAGGGCTTGACGTGCATCGCCTACAGCCCGCCGGAAGGCTCGCCGTTGTTCGTCGAAAGCAGAGGTGAGTTGGATGCGGAAGGCAACCTAAAAGGCACGCTGAAGATTCGCAGCGAGGGCGCTTTGGATTCGAGGTTGCGATATCTCATCACCAGCGCGAAGATAGAGGAGCGCGAAGCGCATATCGCGGAGATTCTGTCGGTGATTGACGAGCGGGTGGTGGTGAACCAGTTCCAACACAACGAGCTGTACGATTTCAATAAAGGAATGGAGTTCGCAGTCGAATATGCCATACCTCATTACGCCTTACCAGTTGCAGGCGGACTGGAGTGGGAAAGCCCGATGATGCAACTGGTGGCGCATGAGCGCTGGCTTCTGCGGGTGGGTGATTACGAATGGCCCGAAGACCGGAAGAACGACCTGTTCGTGTGGTTCACCCAGCTCTACGACGGGCGGGAGCGCATCATGCTGCCCAAGGGCTTGACGCTGGTCAAGACGCCGGAGACCGACACAGTCGATGAAACCTACGTCTTCAGCTCTGGCGATTGCAAGCAGGACAAGCGGGAGGTGGTGGTTCATCAGAAGGTCGAGGTGCGGCGGCGTCAGATTCCGCTGACGGGCTATCCTGGCTTTCGCAAAGCCGTCAACGGCGCGCAGGACTTTGCTAAAACAGTCTTCCGCGCTGAGAAGGGAGGCGACCGATGAGAAATATCATAATTATTCTGCTGCTGGTCGCCCTAACCGTTCCGAGTTGGGGACAGGTTTCCTCCTTCGACCACTTCGGCAGGGTCGATATAGGCGCGCTGCTGAAAGACGCGCAAGCCTCAGGGGATATGACGCGCCAGGACGCAGTGGTTCTGTTCGACGGCTGCGATAAGGACATTCTTGACGACGGGCGGCTGCGGATGACCATCCACCAGATTATCTGGCTGGGCACCGACCGGACGGTGGATGAATACGCCGACTACCGCATTCGGTACGATTCCGACCGGCAGCGGCTGGAGGCGCTGCTGGTCAGAACCTGGCGGGACGAAAGGTCCATCGACAGCGACAGCACTGCCCTGGTGGAGACGCTGCCCTTCGTCGCGAGCAAAACGCCGGACTACGCGAACCTGCGCGACCTGATGCTGATGCACGACGGCATCGAACTGCCGTGCATCATCGAAACCGCTTACCGGATTGAGGATATGACGGCTTATCGGCGGGGGATTGAAGGCGCGTGGGTGTTCGGTCATGAATACCCGACCGTCCGGTCGGAATTCCGTTTCAGCGCGCCGAAAGGCCGAGACGCGCGGATTCGAAGTTACAACGGCGCACCCGTGTTGGAATCGAGCGGAGACCTCACAATCACGACGCGGGGGAACTGGAAGGCGTCCATGATGAACCTCAAGCCGCTGCCAGAGCCGCGGACTTCGGATCTGCTGAAGGAAGCGCCTCATGTATTGTACTCGACCTTTAAGGACTGGAAACTGTTAGGTCTGGCGCAGCGCCGGGCCTGGGACGAGCGGTTGACGGTCAGCGACGCTTTGCGGGACAGCGTCCAAGCCCTCATCAAGGACGTCCCGGCGATGACCGAGCAAGCCCGGCTGGTGGGGAAGTTCGCGGCAGATGCTGTTAGGTTCGCCTGGATAACCGATGAGTGGACGTGGGATGACGCCCGCCAGCCGGACAAGATTTACGAATCCGGTTACGCCTGCCGGTACGAACGGGCGCTGCTGGCAGCGTCGTTGTTCAAGGCGGCGGGCTTCGAGGCGTTTCCGTTCTATCGCAGCCGCGGCTATGGTTCAATTGAACTTGAAGCTCCGACGTACAGTCAGTTTGAACCGATAGCCGTATGGGTCAGCGGCGCGGACCGAGTGGAAGCTTGGTACGAGCCGGAATCGGGAGAACTGCGCAACGGTCTGGCGCCGGTGTTCGGACGAACCATCTGGATTCCCGGCAGCGGCGACGAGCCGTCGGTGTCCTGGCAGGGCGAGGGCACTCTCAGCCGGATGGATGTGTGCTTAGAACTAAAAGCCGCCCAAGACGGCGCCGGCTATGAGGGAAGCGGTTATTTATACGCGGACAACGGCCTGTGCCCGTTTGAACGGATGGAAGGCGTCGGCAGCCGCATTACCGACTGCCTTACCGAAATAACAAGCGGCTTCCTGCCTGACGCAGAAGTCGAGAGCTGCAATCCGATAACCTTCAATCGTTTTCAAGTGGAACTGAGCTTCCGCTTCACCATGCCGCTGCCGAAAGCGGATCGTTTCGAGCGAACGGTGATTGAACTGGGCGCGCCGGGGCGGTCATTCGAGGACTTGCTGCCTGAAGGCTCGGATCTGACGCGCCAGACTCGAACCTCCGCCGTCCGGTTGCCGGGGCGGCTGGTCGAGAGCCTCAAAATCGTATTCCCCTTCGACAGCATGAAGGTGGTCTATTTCCCGGCGTCGGTAGAGACCCAGAGCGAGGCGGGCGTCTTCAGCTTGACCGTCGAACCGCGGGAGGGGAAGATGTGTCTTAAACGGGAGTTGCGTTTGGACCAATCGACGATCCCCGCCGGACAATGGGGCGAGTTGCGAAAGCTGCTGCTGAGCGCAAGGGCTGAGGCGGGAAGGAAGATAATACTAACAGCAGATTGAGCTGATTTAGCGGATTATTCAACATTATTCCTGCTTTGTGCGTCATTTTGAATGATATTAAGACAACACCCGCCGTCATTGCGAACGATGCGAAGCAATCTTGAGTCGGAGATTGCTTCGCCCGCCTGCGGCGGGCTCGCAAAGACGGTTATGAACCAGTGCGGCGTCTTCCGACTATGCCGCACCAAATCCGCTCATACTAAGTTGCATCAAACGGTCCTTATTGAGTTTAACAACCCCCCTGCCCCCCTCAATAGAAGGGGGTATTTCCAGTCATGAAGCAAAGTTACCCCCCTTCTATTGAAGGGGGGC
>CAZCEM010000040.1:0-11004 GCA_964497555.1 uncultured bacterium | reverse complement strand
AAGGGGCAGTTTTCTGGGAAATGACAGCGAGGAGGAGTTCAAACCAAAAAACAGCTGCAAACAGTAAAAAATCGGGAGTTTTTCAGCAGATCCTAATTAACTTTTGAGTGTGAGCGCGATGAACTGCGCGCTTCTATGGCAGTTACTCTGTTTTAACAAGAGAGCTGCGGCATTCATGCACTACGACCTCCGACATCTGACGCCCGCGCTGGCGGCTTGGTGCGGCGTCCAGCCTCCCGCCGGTTCGATTAAAGAACCCATCGTCCCGGTGCTGGATCTGCTGCAAACGCATAGCGAGCAGCACCCGGTCGAGCGTCTGCTGGTGTTCCATCCCGACGCGCTGGGATTATGGCTGTACTACCAGTACTGTGAGCGGTTCTGTTTAGTGGAGCAATACGCCCCGCTGATGACGCCGGTGCGGGCAATGGTCCCGCCCAAGACGCCGGTGTGCTTCGCCTCGATGTACACCGGCTTGCTGCCGGAACAACATGGAATCCGTAAGTACGACCGACCGGTGGTGAAGGCTCGGTCGCTGTTCGATGAACTGGCAGCGGCGGGGAAACGGGTGGCGCTGACGACGGTGGCGGATAGCAGCATGGACCTCATCTTCCGCGAGCGACCTATCGACTACTTCAGCGAGCCTTACGACCCGCAAACCGAGTGGCGCGGACGGGAGCTGATCCAGGCTGATGAGCATGACGTGGTAGTGGTCTATCAGCAGGAATACGACGACATGCTTCACCGCACCACGCCAGAAAGCCCGGAATGTCTGCGAGCGCTGGATAACCACCTGAAGAGCTTTGAGAGGCTGGCTGAGGCTTTTAACTTATACTGGAAAGACTACCGCCGGGGGATCGTGTTCGCTCCCGATCACGGCAGCCACCTCAATCCCGCCACCGGCTGTGGCGACCACGGGCTGAACTGCCCGGAGGACTTGGAAGTGGCGTGGTTTTTGGGGGTGAAGGAGGGACAATGATAAGAAACATGCTAATAGAAATTTGGGATCGACTGCGCGCGGAAAATCCTCACCGTCAGGACATCTTAGAAAGAATCCGCATCCAAGGATTAAGGGGTATTCGCGATTTGACGTTACAATTCGCTTATCCCGTTACTGTGCTGGCCGGTCCCAATGCCTGCGGCAAATCAACTGTTTTATGTGCGACAGCTTGCGCTTATGCAAAATTAGAGAATAGTGAAAATAAATACCCTAAAGGCAGGGCATTTATACCTTCAATGTTTTTCCCTGACTTTTTAAATATTAAAGAACACTTATTCGACATGCGTAAACCATCAATAATTGAGTTCAATTACACAAGCGGTGGGCAAAAGTCCATGATGATTTGGCACCGTGGTCAGAAGTCTGAAAAATATCCTAGTGGGCGCTTATGGATGAGAAGCTACAAAGGCATGATGGGAGCAGAACAACCGAAAAGAAACGTTTATTTACATACGATTAGGAGTCTGAACAGACCTTCAGAGATACGTAGTGTTTTTCAAGCCACAAGAAACCTTGTTTCGTCTGAAATGCCAACGGATACTCTCATTTTTGCTCACCGAATATTGCCATTTAAGTATAATTATTTAAGAGTGTTCGATGAAGGAAATCGAGATTTTTTATTTGCCGAACGTCAAGACAAAGAGATAAAAGGGGAAACATCTAATGAGATTAATTCGAACATAAGATACTCTGAATTCCACATGTCATCCGGTGAGAGAAGCATCCTACGATTATCACGAGACCTTTCCGATTTGACCAATGCCTTAGTATTGATAGATGAAGTGGAAACCGGACTTCATCCTTTTACCCAACAAGAGCTGATGCTTGAACTTCAAAGACTGGCCTTAAGACAGCAATTACAGATTATCGTCACAACCCACAGTCCGGTGGTGCTGGAGTGCGTTCCTCATGAAGGTCGGATTTTCTTGAATCGCACCGAAGACAACGTGGAATTGTCCCCTCTACAAAGGGATGTAATGCAAAAAGCCTTGTATGGTCAATCCGTAGATAAACTGTCCATTTTGTGTGAGGATGAAGAGGCAGAGAATCTCATCCGGGGGATTATGGATGCGTTAAATCCTCAGATGAACCTCATCCCATCCGATATCGAGATTGGCAGGAATACCGGAAAATCTGAATTCCCTGTTCATATCCGAGCCATCGCCAAGTTTAACCAACTGTTGGAATTCCTGTTCATATTGGATGGTGACGCTCGGAAAGAAGAGGACAAAATCCGCCAAGCCGCCGGGGATAAATACTCATGGCAGGTGAAACTCCTTTTCTTGCCTGGTGATACTAATCCCGAAGCCTGGATCTGGGAAAAGTTAAAGATGCACACTGGTGAATATGCTGAATCTCTTGGTCTGACGGAGGAATCTCTCCGACGATTATTAGAGGATTTCGAACGTATGTTCGATGGCGCGACCGACTCACTTTCAAACAAACAAAAAGGTCGGTTACAGGTCTTAGCCAACGAATTAACTCGTGACATCAGAGATATTTGTCGATTGGCGGGTAAGACGGAAACTCATCGCCTGCTGTCCAACCGATCCCGCGATTTGGCCTTTCGGTTATTCATACAAGATTTTCAAGACGCAATAACTCAATGGCGACAACGCGTTGAAAGATAACTGACTTAACATACAACAACCAAGGAATCCCATGCCCCACTACCGCATAGCCTGGCTTCCGGGCGACGGCGTCGGCAACGACGTCATGGAGGCCGCCCGCATCGTGCTGGACATCCTGCGCGTCGATGCTGAATATATCCACGGCGACATCGGCTGGCAATTCTGGATCAAGGAAGGCGATCCCCTGCCCCCGCGCACCCTGAAAGTGCTGTGTGAAACCGACTGCGCCCTGTTTGGCGCCATTACCTCCAAGCCCAAGGGCGAAGCCGCCAAGGAACTTTGTCCCGAACTGCAGGGCAAGGGCTGCGAATACTTCAGCCCCATCGTCCGCCTGCGGCAGGAACTCGACCTGCACACTAACATACGCCCCTGCAAAGCCTACAAAGGCAACCCGCTGAACTACCGCGAAGGTATCGACATGGTGATCTTCCGCGAGAATTCGGAAGGCTTATACTCGGGTGTGGAGTTCTACCCCCTGCCCGATGCCGTGCGCGCGGGACTGGCGGTGCATCCGAAGATGAAACGCTTCGCGAACGTCCCCGCTGACGAGATAGCCGTTTCCACGCGTATCATGACTAAAACCGCCTGCGCCCGGATTGTCCGCAAGGCTTTCGAATTCGCCCGCGCCAATTCGCGGCGGTCAGTTACCATCGTCGATAAACCCAACGTTCTGCGCGAAACCGGCGGTCTGATGGTTCGCACCGCCCGCGAAATCGCTAAAGACTTCCCCGAAATCCCCCTGGGGGAGACCAACATCGACGCCCAGTGCATGTGGCTGGTCAAGAATCCCCTTGAATACGACGTGCTGGTGGCCGAGAACATGTTCGGCGATATCATCTCCGACCTCGCGGCTCAATTGGTGGGTGGCCTGGGTTTTGCAGCATCAGGTAATATCGGCGATAAATATGCCGTGTTTGAGCCTACCCACGGCTCAGCGCCCAAGTACGCTGGGATGTATAAGGTCAATCCGATGGCAATGCTGCTGACCGTGAAGATGATGCTGGACTGGATGGGCGAGAAGGACAAGTCCAGCCGTCTCGAAGACGCCATCGCTCGAGTGATAGAGGAAGGTCAGGTGCGCACCTACGACATGGGCGGCAAATCGACCACCCTCGACATGGCCAAAGCCGTCGCTGAGTATGTGAAGTTGCACTAAGTTCCGCATTGGAGTGGATTGAAAATCCGCCCCTATGAAATTGTTGACCCGCGTGACTAACTCATTCGCTGTAAAATGAAAAGCTTTTTGAGGAGCTTTGCCCCCCACTTGTAATATAATTCTTCTCGCGTTCATGTTGCTGCTCAGCGGCTGCGAGTTGTTCACCACCCGCGAGCCGGAGCCGCCCACCGGCGCTTCAGGCGGCGACTGGGTTTTTCCCAGCGAGCCTTGCATAGTTCTGGATAATTTACAGAGCGCCGTCGGGCGCCGTTCCAGCGTGGATTATATGCGCAGTTTCGGGATTGGTGCAGTGGAATCGTTCAGTTTCATCCCCGATCCCAAGACGAATGCCAACTTTCCCGGACGTTTTGACGGCTGGGATCTGGCTCGAGAGCGCAAGTTCGTGGAATCCATATTCACCAAAGTGACTCTGCCGAACGATTCCATCGCGGAACTCAATCTGGAAGTGGATCGCTCCACCGAACTGGGAGACTCCGCCGAAATCACCGCCCGGTACAACCTTCACCTGGGACATGACTTGGATGAAGGTCCCCGCGAAATGGAGGGACGAGCTGAGTTCAGCCTGCGACGCGGCAACGACGGCGGCTGGCGAATTGGTACTTGGACCGATTTTCGCTCGATAGGCTCGTGCCTGAGCGATTTGAAAAGGTTGTTCTGAATCGTGAAGACGCGATTTTGCATCATCTGGCCCCTGGCAGTTGCGGCAGCGCTGCTGACATCCTGCCTGAATCCCTTCGCTCCAGTGGAAGGCGACGCAGGATCCACGACCTGGTCCTCACAGACGACCATCGGCGGGTTGTTGGACAACTTCGCGCTGGCTTACGATTACCGCGATTCCCTGCATTACGCTGACTGCCTCGATGAGTCCTTTGTTTTTTATTATTATGATGTCGCCAATGGTCGATACGACCAGTGGTATAGAGACACTGACCTGAAGGCAACCGGTGGTCTGTTTCGCAGCTTTAACCGCATCGATCTGGAATGGAATTTGATACCGGAATGGGTGAAGCCATTCGAGCAGCCCGATACAACGGTCGGCTTTGTGGTGCGTTTCAATCTGATATACGGCAATGAAGCACCGTTAATGGGCTACGCCCATTTCACGGTGCGGCGAGAGCGGCAGGACGTTTTTCGGGTGCTGGAGTGGCGGGATGATGTGTAGGAGGCTGCAGGCAGCGGTGGGCGGACCATCACTCTTGGAGGACGGACTTTCAGTCCGCTGACTCGAACTGGAAGCCCGACCTACGCGCTGAAGGGAAACATGTCCAGCAGGCTGGACATGCCACACATCGAGAAGATAATGCTGTTTTCAAGGCTATCAGCAGTAAGGATTATCACCCCGATTGAGTCGCATGACTTCCAAGAAGAAAAGCCCAAATCCGAAGAGAGCCAACCGCATAATCAGAAAACGCCTGCGGACGATTTTAGTGATCGGGCTGTTGACGATACCGGTCGCGCTGGCTATGGTGTTATTCTGCTGGCTGCCGAATCATTCCCGTTGGCTGGATAAGGGGCTTCACCATGATGCCGTCTTTAACGTTGAATTAGAATCACCTTCTTCCCGAGCTAAGACTTCGATCTCCACCAGTCAAGAAGATCCTTCGCCTGAACCTAAACCTACGTCGTTGATGAACGTCGCGGCGGAAGACACATTCTCGGCTGAGGAAGTCTCCCGGCTCCTTGAGGAGCCGAACGAGCATCCCCCCACCCCCAAGTCTCCCTGGATTGCCGTCATCATTGACGACTTCGGCCCCGGCATCAGCCGCCGGCTGGTCAAGAAATTCATCCGACTGCCGTTCGACATCACCATCTCAACGCTCCCCGGCAACACCTTTACCGCTCAGGTCAGCGAAAAGGCTGAAGCCGCCGGAAAGGAAGTCTTTATCCATCTGCCGATGGAACCTTATGATTCAGTAGCGATGGTCGAGCGCGATATGGTATATTGTAACATGACCGCCCTGCAGGTCGCCGCCATCCTCGACCGCGCTCAGGAGGAGCTGCCCCTGGCGGTCGGCGTCAACAACCACATGGGCTCCAAAGCCACGGCCGATTCAGCGCTCATGCGCCTCATTGCCGAGGAGCTGCGCGACCGAGGGCTGGTGTTTGTCGATAGCCGCACCGCGCCGAACAGCGTTGCGCTGGCTGCCCTGAAGCGGGCGGGAGTGCCGGCTTTGGGGCGAGATGTGTTCCTTGATTTCACGTTGGATAAACAAGTCATCGCCGAGCAGATGGATAAGGCGGTAGCTTTGGCGCGCCGGCGGGGCTGGGCGGTGGTCATCGGTCATGTCAAGCCGGAAACGCTGGAGGTTCTTCGCAGTGAATTGCCTCGTTGGACCGGCGAAGGCATCCGGTTTGTATCAGCCTCGAGGCTGATCGAAGCCCTGACCTCGCCGGCAGCAATGGCAGAAAAGTGAGACGGCTCCGGTTCATCTCTTTTGACGGAGCGACGTCCACGCAGTCCATTCTGCCCCTTTCGTCGATATCTCCTTGGGCGGCTGAGGCTATTTTCAAGAGAACCGTCATGCCGCGCACGGCCCAACAATCAATGAAAATAGCCCCCGTCCATCCCGTCCATACTGTCCATTTCGTCCAGATCTTCTTAGATGGCTGAGTCTATTTTCAAAGGAATGACAGCATTCGAAGCGTTCGACCTTAAATATGTAGTTATCTGACAGATTCTGATATCCAAGTAGCATTGTAAGCGTAACTCTTGAAAAACCAATACACTGAAGCTTTTGAAAGAACCTCAAACCATCCTCGCCACTGACTGCGGCTCGACCACCACCAAGGCGATACTGATCGAGAAGCAGCCGACGGGCGAATACCGGCTGGTGGTGCGCGGCGAAGCCCCCACCACCGTGGAAGCTCCCTTCGAGGACGTCACCAAGGGCGTGCTGAACGCTGTCCGGGAAGTTGAGGAGCTGTCCGGCAGGCATTTCCTGGGCGAAGATGAGACCATCGTCCGCCCCGATAACGGCGACCTCGGCACCGACATCTACATCTCGACCTCCTCCGCCGGCGGCGGATTGCAGATGATGGTCGCAGGTGTGGTCAAATCCATGACCGCCGAATCCGCCGAACGGGCGGCTCTAGGCGCCGGCTCAATCGTCATGGACGTGCTGGCTTCCAATGATGGGCGGCTGGCGCACCAAAAAATTGAGCGCATCCGCCGCCTGCGTCCGGACATGATCCTGCTCTCCGGCGGCATCGACGGCGGCACCACCAAGCACGTGGTTGAGCTGGCGGAACTCATCGCTGCTGCGAGGCCCAGGCCCCGACTGGGCAGCGGCTACAACCTGCCGGTTATCTTCGCGGGCAACAATAAGGCGGTCGAGGAAGTCCATGCCACACTTAAGCAATGGGTGTCGTTGCAGGCGGTCGAGAACCTCCGCCCGGTGCTGGAGTATGAGAACCTTCGCCCCGCCCGCGACAAGATCCACGACCTGTTCATGGAACACGTGATGGCGCAGGCGCCCGGCTACGCCAAACTGATGAGCTGGACCGACGCGCCCATAATGCCCACGCCCGGCGCGGTGGGGCTGATAATGGAAACCATCGCCCGGCGGCAAGGCATTGACCTGGTCGGCGTCGATATCGGTGGCGCGACCACCGACATTTTCAGCGTGTTCGGCGGGGTGTTCAACCGCACGGTGTCAGCCAACCTCGGCATGAGCTACTCGATATCTAATGTCCTCGCGGAAGCCGGCTTCGATAACATCATGCGCTGGGTGCCGTTCGACATCCAGGAGAACGACCTCCGCGACCGCATCGGCAACAAGATGATCCGCCCCACCACCATCCCCCAGACGATGGACGAGTTGCTGATAGAGCAAGCCATCGCACGCGAAGCTCTACGGCTGGCCTTTATCCAGCACAAGTCGTTTGCTGTGGGTTTGAAGGGCGTGCATCAGGAGCGGTCGATTTCCGACACCTTTTCGCAGAAAACTTCCGGTGAGACGCTGGTCGATATGATGTCGTTAAACATGCTGGTCGGTTCGGGCGGAGCGTTGTCCCATGCGCCACTGCGGGCGCAGGCCATGCACATGATGCTCGACGCCTTCCAACCGGAGGGCGTGACTCGGCTGGCGGTGGATTCTATCTTCATGATGCCGCAACTCGGGGTGCTCGCGACAGTTCACGAGAAAGCGGCGACAGAGGTGTTTGAGAAGGACTGCCTGATTCACCTGGGCACCTGCATCGCGCCGGTGGGTCAGGGCAGGGGCTGTCGGGCAGTGGTTACGGTAAAGGGCACGTCCGACAAGGGTCGGAGCATCAACCTTGAAACGCCGTCGGGGCAACTGACGTTGACGCCGTTCGAGCTGGGCGAAACCGCGCGGGTTACCATCGAGTCTGCCAAAGGTTGGGATATGGGCGAAGGCCCCGGCAAGACTGTCGAGCGCACCATCCACGGCGGCGTAGTCGGACTGGTCATCGACACCCGCGGCCGTCCACTGGAGCTGACCCGCAACACGCCCGAGCGGGTGCAGTTGCTGAACCAGTGGAAGTTTTATTGAGTTAAAAGCACCATTGAAGTCAGACAGGCACCCGTCTCTCTTTCTTCAGGACTTGTTCCTAAAGCGGTTCATGGACAAAAAGAAAATCCTCTTCGTCGATGACGAAAAAAACATCCTCTCCGCATTGCGCCGGCTGCTGTTTCCGATGCGGGGGGAATGGGACATCCAGTTCGCCACCAGCGGTTTCGAAGCGCTGGACATCCTCGCTCAGGACAGCTTTGACGTCATTGTCTCCGACTTGCGGATGCCCGGCATGGACGGCGACCAACTGCTCCAAACCGTACAGGAAAAATACCCTCAGATAGTCCGCATCGTGCTCTCCGGGCAGTGCGATCAGGAGACCTATATCAAGTCCATCGGACCCACCCACCAGTACCTGTCCAAGCCCGTTGAGCTGGAAACCCTTATAACCGCCGTCCACAACGCCTGCCAACTGCGGGATATGCTGAACGGCGAACGCCTTCGCCACGTGATATCCGGGATGAAATCCCTGCCCACACTGCCCTCCCTTTTCCATGAACTGACCGCTGAACTGCGATCCCCGGATGTATCCTTAAAGAAGGTTGCCAGAATAATCTCGCAGGACGTGAATATGACGCTGAAGCTGCTGCAACTGGTCAACTCAGCTTATTTCGGATTGCAGCAGCGAATCGCCAGCATAGAGATGGCGGTCAACATGTTGGGCATAAACTCCATCGTCATGCTGTCGCTTTCCATTAAACTGTTCCATGAATTCAAAGGCGATGTGATTCTGGGGATGCCCCTCGATGCGTTGTGGAGGCACTGCATACGAACCAGCATGCTCGCTCGAAAGATTGTGAACCTGGCGATGGAAAACAAGCAGGTCGAGGATGAGGCAATGATAGCGGGACTGCTGCATGACATCGGCAAGGTTGTGCTCGCGGAAAACTTCCCCTTCGAATACAGCGTCGTAATCGAGCGCATCCGCGATGAGAAGCTGACTCTCCCAGCCGCGGAACAAGAGATAATGGGAACTAACCACGCAGAGGTCGGCGCCTACGTGCTGGCATTATGGGGCTTTCATGACTCGGTGGTGGAGGCGGTGGCTTATCATCACGCTCCCCGCGATTGTCCCGCCTCAGGCTTCACGCCTCTCACAGCGGTTCATATCGGCAACTATTTCGCTGAGTCTTTGGATTCGACGGACGGATTTCACGGTGAGGAAATGCTGGACCAAATATATATCGCTGAATTGAAACTCGAGAAAAAGTTGGAGTCTTGGCGCCGGCAATTTATGAATTCACTTGAAATGGTCCCATGACCTCCGCTGCAATTCCTCTTTAACCTTTCCCTTTTTAAGCGTGAAACATCCTTCCTCTTTAGTCAATATCCTCCCAATCTCGGTCAAGGGCAGCCGGCATTGGCCGCGGAGTTGATGCAGGCATGATTCCGGTGTCTCCGGCCGAACCGTGAACAACAACTCATAACTATCCCCCCCATGCAGGGCTGTCATTTGTGCATCGAGGCTCAGTTCTTGGGCAAGCGTCACCACTGAAGGCGGGATGGGCAGCTTTTCCAGGTCGATTTCTACGCCCGCTCGGCTACTGTCGCAGAGGTGCCCGACATCCCCGGAGATACCGTCGCTGACGTCGATCATGGCAGTGACATATCCCGAAGCGGCGAGCAGTTGCCCGGCAGGAATCCGCGGTTGAGGTACAAGGAAGGCTTGAACGAGGTCGAAATACTTATCTTTGGCTTCCCCGCCATATGCTTTCAGCGCTGACAGCCCGCCGGCTCCCATACCAGCGGCGCCGGTCAAGAACAACCGGTCGCCGGGACGAGCCCCGCTGCGGGTCACATACTTACCCAGAGGAGCGCTGCCGAGCATGCTTACGTCTATGGTCAACCCGGCGTCGCTGCCGGACAGGTTGCCACCAATAATGCCTCCCTCGAACTCGGCCATCTGATCACGCATTCCGGCAATTAAATCACGAAAGAAGTCGATATTCAGGTGAGGAGGCAAAGCCAGAGATACTAGAGCGTACAGTGGATTGCCACCCATGGCGGCTATGTCGCTCTGGTTGACCGCGATGGCTCTTCGACCCAACTGCTCCGCGCTGGTCCAATCGAGTCGGAAGTGGCGGTTCTCCACGAGCATATCGCAGGTGACAAGCTGAGCGAGCGATGTGTCGATGTGAATGACAGCGGCGTCGTCACCTAGCCCAAGCATCACTCCTGGAGGCAGCCGACGCGGCAGCAGCTTACGGATCTCCTCTATCAAGCCGAATTCGCCGATGTCGTAAACCGTGCGATTATCAGCAGGATGGCTGGGGATCTTCATTAAGTTCATCTCCGGTTTTGCCTGCCTCAACAACGCATGGCGCGTTTTTGTCCACCAAGCCGTCCACCTTGGCGCAGTACAGGGCGATGAAGGTGCGGCAGCTTCTTGAGCCGTCCTCAAGCCGGTCGGGCCAGCGGGCGAATTCGCATTTCAGGTCGCAGTATTTCAAAATTTCCTCTACGTAACTTTCGAATGTGAAAACGAACGGCGGATTCTATTCGAACCATCATGCCCTGCGCCGCGCAGCAACCATTGAAAACAGGCACCGTCCGCCTCGCCCACCTCGCCCATTTTGTCAATCCCCCCTTGGACGGCTGAATCTATTTTCAACCACACCTGTCCAAAATAAGATTTCGAAAATTCTAACTGAACAGAGATTTTAA
>CAZCEM010000039.1:6181-11061 GCA_964497555.1 uncultured bacterium | reverse complement strand
GATAGATAAATCTTTTCAGAATTATTAATGGGGGCAGAAAGTACTTGACAGCTGCAGTCATTTCCCAGAAAATAGCCCCCTCTCACCGCGTAGGTCAACCGTCTCGGTTGACAAGCGAGACGCTTGTCCTATGCGACCTATTTTCAGTTCCGTGGTGGAGCAGCCACCATGACAATTCCCGTGAAAGCGGGAATCCAAAACTAAACTAAACGGATTCCAGCTTGCGCTGGAATGATGCTCGAAGAAACATAGAATGATGCGCCTGATGGTGCAAGAGCGGACTGAAAGTTCGACCTCCAAGAACAAATGTCAGGCTATTTATGCCCAACCATAAGCGTGCACTCTAAACTCTACATCTGAAAGCTGACTGGCATAAGGGACAAGTAGGCGGCAAAGGGAGTCTAATCAGAACATAATCGGAGGAAGCATGAAAGGCAGAGTATCCATGGGCGGCATGGGAAACATGGACAAGATTCTAAAGCAAGCCCAGAAGATGCAGGCGCGCATGACGGAAGCACAAGAGGAAATCGCCAAAATGGAAGCGGAAGGCTCCGCGGGCGGCGAGATGGTCATCGCGCGGGTGAACGGCGGAAAAGAACTGCTGTCAATTAAGATAAATCCCGAAGCGGTTGATCCTGACGACGTTGAGACGCTGGAGGATCTGATTGTCGTCGCGGTCAACAACGCCATGAAGCTCATAAAAGAACAGTCCGAGCAGAAAATGGCGGAGATAACCGGGATGATGGGAAGCATTCCGGGAATGCCGTTTTAGCAGAAAGTTCAAAAGTTCGAAAGTTCGAAAGTTCGAAAGTTCATACGGTGATGTTCGTCATTGCGAGCGAAGCGAAGCAATCTTCTTTTTAATAAGACGGGAATTGCTTCACTTCATTCGCAATGACATTCATGGCCAACCCGCAATTTTAAGCAACGTAATAACGGGATAAAATATGGGAGCATATCCAGCCGGATATTTCCGCTTTCCGACGGTTCATGAGGATGCCATTGTTTTTGTGTCTGAGAACGACCTTTGGAAAGCGTCGGTAAAGGGCGGCTTGGCGTCGCGTTTGACTTCCAATCTGGGCGGCGTGGCTCATCCGCATTTCTCGGATGACGGGCAGTGGTTGGCTTTCACCGGCACGGAGGAAGGAGCGCCGGAGGTTTATTACATGCCGGCGTCAGGCGGACCCGCCGCCAGGCTGACATTTCTGGGGGCTATGACCTATGTCGTAGGTTGGCATGAGGGGAAAATAGTCTTTGCCAGCGATGCGGGTCAACCGTTTATGGGGCAGTTTTTTTTGTATATCGTAGATCCATTTACCGCGGATATTTCTCCACTTGACTACGGCCCCGCCTCCCATATAAGCTGGGGCGCCTCTGGTGTGGTTCTTGGAAGGAACACCGCGGACCCGGCGCGCTGGAAACGCTACCGAGGCGGTCGGGCGGGAAAACTGTGGATTGACAAGGACGGCTCCGGAACATTCATCCGCCTGAGAAAACTGGAGGCGGGAAACATCACCACACCTTTGTGGATAGGGGAGCGGATCTACTTCATCTCCGACCAAAGCGGCTTCGGCAACCTGCACTCCTGCACCCCCGACGGGAAAGACCTTAAGCAGCATACTCGCCATCGTAAATACTTCGCCCGGAACGCTGATACCGACGGCGAGCGCATCGTCTATCAGAACGGGGCGGACATTTATAGCTACGAACTGAAAACCGGGAAGGGCGCGGCGGTCGAAATTCAGTTTCCCAGCCCGCGGGTGCAGCTTCATCGGAAATATATCCCTTCCCAGAACAACCTTGAATCCTACGCGCTAAACTCCGACGGGTCACGGCTGGCGGTGGTCAGCCGGGGCAAAGCCTTTGTCATGGCTGATTGGGAGGGCTCGGTTCAACAGCTCGGCTGGCGGCAGGGCGCCCGTTACCGTCTGCTGGTGTGGACTCCAGAGGGCAAGTCGATTCTACTCTCCAGCGACAAAGACGGCGAGGATCATTTAGAAATCCATCCAATAGATACCACTGAAGCCGTCCAAAACTTCAACGACGTCAAGTTCGGACGCCCCCAGATAGTCAAGCTGTCCCCGAAGGGCGGGAAGGCGGTGGTTGTCAACCACCGTCACGAGGTGGTGGTGGTTGATTTGGAGAAACGCACCGCCGAGGTCATCGACCGCAACGAATACATCCCCATCGGCGGCATCGACTGGTCGCCTGACGGCCGCTGGCTTGCCTACGGCATATCCCCCGGATACAACCAGATGGTCATCCGTCTTTACAACCTCGAGACTGGTGAAAAGACCGACGCGACCAAGACGGTGCTGGTCGATTTCAATCCCCGCTTCGACCCGGAGGGGAAATACCTCTATTTCATCTCGTCGCGAGTGTTTGATCCGGTGCGCGACAACATGCACTTCGACTACAACTTCCCCCGCGGCGAGAGCCTGTACTTGATAACCCTGCGGAAAGACCTGAACTCGCCGTTTGTGCCCGAAGCGAAAGGATTTGGCACCACCCCCGACAACGGGAAGGAGAAGGAGAATAAAGAGAGCGCCAAAGCGGAGGCTAAAGAGGGCGGAGGAGAGCCAGAGACCAAAACCTCCGGCGACGAAGACAAAAAGAGCGACGACAGCGCTCCCCCCAAGAAGGATGAGAAGCCGGAGGACAAGCCTCTGGTCATCGACCTGGACGGAATCCAGGAGCGGATTGTGGCCTTCCCCATCTCGGAGGGCATCTACAACAACCTTGAAGTAACCAAGGATAGAATATTTTACGAGATGTATCCCGTGGAAGGGGCGATGGCGCGCAGTTGGGCGAACGTTACCCCCGAACCCAAGGCGGTGCTGAAGGTTTTCGATATAAGCAAGCAGGAGGAGGGAGTATTTGTCTCAGGGATAACATCCTACACGCTGTCGGCAAACGGCGCGGCGCTGGCGTACCGGAAGGCTGACCGGCTGCGGGTGGTGGACGCCAAACGCGATCCCAAGCAGGAGCTGCCCAAGGAAGACGCGCCCTGCCGTAAAAACGGCTGGATAGACTTCGCCCGCATCAAGCTGGCGGTTGAGCCAGTCGCCGAATGGACCCAGATGCTCAAAGAAGCCTGGCGGCTGCAGAGGGATTACTTCTGGGTTGAGGACATGTCCGACGTCGATTGGAAGAAGGTGTTGGACCGCTATCTGCCGCTGGTTGAGAGGGTGGGCTGCCGGGAGGAGTTCTCAGATTTGATGTGGGAGATGCAGGGCGAACTCGGCACCTCCCACGCCTATGAACTAGGCGGAGATTACCGGCCTCATCCCAACTACCAAGTCGGTTTCTTGGGCGCTAAGTTTGAGTATGATGCCAAAGCCGACGCGTATCGCATCGCGGAAATCGGACGAGGGGACACCTGGGATAACGGTCGGATGCCGCCTCTCAAGCGTCCGGGCGTCAATGTATCCGAAGGGATGCTGCTGCTGAAGGTGAACGGCGAGCGCGCTGACCGGCAGCATCCGCCGTCGCAGTTGCTGGTCAATCTGGCGAATTGCGAAGTGAATCTGGAGGTTGCCGACGCGGACCGCGGAAATCCCCGGACGGTGACAGTCAAGGCGCTGTCGTCGGAGACGCCGATATGGTATCGAGATTGGGTGGAATCCAACCGTGATTTCGTACATGCGCAGTCTGGCGGTCGAATAGGCTACGTTCATGTTCCCAACATGAGTCCGGGGGGTTACGCGGAGTTTCACCGGTACTATCTGACCGAGTGTTATTATGACGGTTTAATAGTCGATGTGCGGCACAACGGCGGCGGGCACGTGTCGCCGCTGCTGATTGAGAAGTTAGCGCGGAAGCGTATTGGTTATACCCGCACCCGTTGGATGAAGGAGGAGCCGACGCCGGGCGATTCGCCTCCGGCGGCGATGGTGGCGTTGACCAACGAGAACGCCGGTTCCGACGGGGACATCTTCTCGCACACCTTTAAGCTGTTGAAGCTGGGCAAGTTGATAGGCACTCGAACCTGGGGAGGGGTGATTGGCATCTGGCCTCGCAACTGGCTGGTGGACGGCACCATCACCACTCAGCCGGAGTTCAGCCACTGGTACGCGGACGTGGGTTACGGGGTGGAGAACTACGGCACTGAGCCGGACATCGAGGTGGAAATCACGCCGCAGGATTGGCGCGACGGGCGGGACGCCCAGCTTGAGCGCGGCATTGCCGAGGTGTTGAAGATGCTGAAGGAGAACCCGCCTCAACCGCCAGACCTGGAGAAGAGCAGGAAGAAGCTGGCGCTGCCGTAGGGAGGTCGATCATGGAGAGCGGACATTCAGTCCGCTCTCCATGATTGAAAAGAGGAGGATCGGAATCGGTAGCGATTCTGAATTTTCAGGAAGCAGCCAAGGGGCATCTGGAAGTGTTGAAGGATACGGGAAGACCTATTCGGAAGGCGTTTCAAGATAATTATCCCAAACATCTCAGCAAGCCCAGACTATCTCGACCCGCTTTCAACCGGAGAAGATAATCCTGTTTGGCTCCTACGCCTATGGAACGCCGACCGAAGACTCCGACGTGGACTTGCTGGTGATAATGGTGTTTGAAGGCAAACCGTTCTACAAGGCGGTGGATGTCACAGTTGCCGTACACCCCGGCTTTGCGGTGGACATTATAGTCGCTCGACCTGAAGACGCTTTGAGGCGTTATCAGCAGGGGGATCCTCTCATTGGAGATGCCTTCGATTATGGAAAGGTGCTCTATGCAAGAGGCAGTTAACTGGATAGCCAAAGCGGAGAGTGATTTTCGCATCGTCCGTTGGAAAAAGGTCGTTAAAGAAAATGCCGCAAATAATCCTTTTCGAAACGAAAAAAGAGGAAATCAGATGAAGAACACGTTCAGATTTTTTTTCTTACTTGTGA
>CAZCEM010000039.1:0-6171 GCA_964497555.1 uncultured bacterium | reverse complement strand
TCTCACAGGTCGGAATCGCGGGAGCGGAAGGTCAGAAAGACATACTTTATGTAAAGCCAACCACGGAGAATTTACGAGATGCTCCGAGCGGAACAAAACTCGGAACACTTAATGAAGGCTGTCGACTCACTCTTCTTGAGACCAACGGAACTTGGATCAAGGTCTCTGTTGAAGGATGGATCTGGAAATCATCAACAACGCAGTATCTCCCAACACAGAAGGGCGAAGAGACATTAAGCCAAAAAACAACTGGACCTCTTACTATTGATCGAACTTGGGAGGAAAATACGGGTGGCTATCGATGTGCATATGCGCTTGTCACATGGGAGAACCAGACCAACCAAACATATCGAAGTGTCACAATTCAAGCGATTGCACTTGATGCAACTGGCGATAGAATTAACTCAAATGAGCGTTCATTTTTTGCGCATGAAAGAGGACCTATTAGTCCTGGATTTAAAGGAACTCTTAAAATCCCAGTTGAGCTTGGTAATAGTAACTTTACCAGTATGGAATGTAAGGTCATCTCACAACAATAATAGCAAAACCGATTTGATTATTAGGGACTAAAACAGAATCAGGATTGACCAAAGGGTCAATCCTGATTCTGTTGTGGTTTTAATAATTTTTAGCCCTTCAGACTACTTGCCTCCCACCATACTTCCCTTCCAAATACCTCACCGCCGCGTCCGCGCTGAGAGGCTTGCCGGTAGCCCGTTGAATCAACTCCGCGGAGTTGTAACGCCGCCCATGCTGATGGACGTTGCGCTGAAGCCAGCCCAGCAGCGGCTGGAATTCGCCGCGCCGGAACATCGCCGGCAGACCGCCAAGTTCGCCTTCCGCCGCCGCGTACAACTGCGCCGCGTTCAGGTTGCCCAGCGAGTAGGTCGGGAAGTATCCGAACAGCCCCGCGCTCCAGTGGATGTCCTGCAAGCAGCCCAGCGAGTCGTCTGGCACCTCCAGCCCGAAGTAGTCGAAGAACTTCGCGTTCCAAGCCGGCGGCAAATCCGCCACCGCCAATCGTCCCGTCAACAGTTCCCTCTCCAGCTCGAACCTCAACAGGATATGGAGGTTGTAGGTTACCTCATCAGCTTCGACGCGGATGAGCGACGGCTGCACGGCATTGATCGCCAGATAGAAATCGTCCAGCGGCACGTTCTGCAGGGATTGGAAATGGTCCTGCGCGGTGGGATACCAGAACTCCCAGAACGCCCGGCTGCGACCGACCAGGTTCTCCCACAGCCGCGACTGCGACTCGTGAATCCCCAGCGACACCGCTTCGCCCATCGGCGTGCCCCAATGCTCGCGGGGCAGGTTCTGCTCGTACAATCCATGCCCGGCTTCGTGGATGATGCCGAAAAGCGCGCTGTTGAGGAAATCAGGGATGTAGCGGGTAGTAATTCTGACGTCGCCCGGTCCCAAGCCGATGCAGAAGGGGTGAACGGTCTCGTCGATGCGCCCGGCATTGAAGTCGTAGCCTATGCTGGCGGCGACTTTATGAACAAAGGCTGATTGCGCGGCGGGCGGGTAGTCGCGGTGGAGGATGGAGCTGTCCCGCTTGCGACCGGAAGCGGCGATGGACTTCATCAGCGGTACTAACGCTTCCCGCAGCTCGCCCAGCACCTTACCCACCTCCACAGCCTTCACGCCCGGCTCATAGGTGTCGAGTAGGGGATCGTAGATGTCGTCGGTGTAGCCGTAAGCCTCCGCTTCCCGGCGCTTCAAGTCCAAAGTCTTCTCCAGCCAGGGCTGGAAGAGGCTGAAGTCCTTGTCCGCGCGCGCCTGCTGCCAGGTCTGTTGTGACAGTACTGACGTCCGCGTCAGTTCTTCGACCAACTCCCGTGACAGCTTGGTCTGCTTGTCGTAATCCCGCCTCCATTCACGGATGTTGACCGCTTCAGGGGAATCGTCCGGCTCGCGGTCGACTTCAAGCTCGTGCAGGAGCTTGTCGATCGGCGGAGCGGTGCGCTTCTGATGGATGACGCCGGCGATATATGCCGTCTGCTCAGCACGATGCTCAGCGCCGGCTTGGGGCATGTATGTCCGCTGATCCCACTCCAGCAAGCCCTGCATGGAGCCGAGCAATTGGATTTCCTTCTGCCGGTTGAGCAGTTCTTGATAAGTTTTAGTGTTCAATGGGCCTTGGTGTCCAAAGAGTTCTTATTAAGGGGTGCATTTTCTTTTAAACATTTGATGTTATGCGCGAATGGGCATCATTTTAGCGAAGGCTGGAATCCAGAAGGAGTTAGGGCTGGATTCCCGCATTCGCGGGAATGACAGCGAATGACCAAATGATTATGCACTCAGTAAAAGTGGTTTAATTGGTCTTGCCGCTGTCTCTTTCCACGATCCACCGCCGCAGCATCTTCACCCGCTCGCGGGCCGAAATGGCGACTTTGTCGTCGGAGGTTTGAGGCGAAGCCATCCTTCGTTGGAATTCTTTTATGGCTTTGTCCCATTGCCCCATCTTCTGGTAGGCAACGCCTTTGTAATAAAAGTTATTCACCGTGCCGCCTCGCGCCAGAGAACTATCCAGCGCCGCCATCGCCTCCTCGTAACGCTTCAGATAGAGATAAGCAATGCCGAGGTTGTAATATGTCGGAGCATGATTGGGATTGATTTCGAGGATTCCATGACATATACGAACGGCCTCCTCATAATTGCCGGTCTCAATCAACGCCGCCGCCAGACTTTGCCTTAAGGGCTCGGACTGGGAGTTTAAATTTAAGCCTTCAACGAGGACTTTCCTCGCTAACGGTTTATCACGATGCTTTAAGTAATAGCTCGATAATTCCAGACGCGCATCCTCATATCCTGGATTCAAATAAAGACACCGTTCGAGCAGCCTCAAGCTGGATTTATACGGCATATCGACCAGCCGCCGGTCCTCCAACCGCGACAAATAGAACAACGTGCGCGGATCGCTGGGATTGAGGTTGTAACTCAGCTTCAAGGCTGATTCCGCTTGCTCCCACTGATGGAATTCCAAAAAGGTCATGCCCAGCAGGGTCATGGTCTCCGGATCGCGCACGTCCAACCGACCAGCTTCCTCCAACTGCGTCAGAATCTCATCTCGATTGCGGTCGAAACCGAGACGCATGAGGCTCTTGGCTGTCAGCAGCTGCGCAGCTTGCCAGTCCGGATGGGATTCCGCTAAAGACCTCAGTCGCTCGGAACACAGGACGGCTGACGAGTCGGAACTGCCTGGAGGCGCAAACATGATGGCGAGAATGGAATCGGGGCAGTCTGGAGGCTGATAATTGGAAATGGCTGGAGGATGCTTTTCGCCGAGGACTCCCAGCGCCTCCGCGGCCAGGGATGTGCCGTCGCGGCGGAAGTATTGAATCGAACGTTGGAGGGTGGCAGAGGTGATATATGAATGCGAGCCGCGTTTTCGAATGGTTACCAATACGAGGTCGGGATCCACCGAGTCCACCACCACCTGCCATTTGATATTCAGCGTCAGCGCCAAGCGGTCGAAAGATGCCGCATCCGGCACAGCTTTTAAACCCGGACAAATATCCTCATCCAGCAAGACGAAAGGCAGATGGGTTCGGCGTAAGCCGTCGCGTATCATTTCAGCAACGCCGGCGGTCCGCCAGTCCGTCGAATCCCTGAGTGTTTCAACGACGACCACCCGCAGGGGGATAGGCGGCGGCGGGAATAAAAACCAAGCGGTCAAGTACGCAGCGCAGGCGAGGATCCAAATCCGAGCGAGGTTGTTCCACAACTGCCGCCGCTCCCAGAATTGCGTCCCCGCCCAAACCGCCCACCACACGAAACTCCCAAAAGCGCCGGCCATCAGAGGCAAAGCAATTCCCAGAGGAATCCGCCCCGATATAAAAGTCAGCAGGTCGCTGTTCACTTGTCGTTGAAGAGATTGAGGGCTTCTATACGCGTGATTTGTTTGCGCAGATAACCGCGCTGGGCGCTGGTGATGGTTTCGCAGTTCTCGCGCTTGACGCCCCGCATGGCTATGCAGAGCTGCCGGGCTTTGATGACCACCATGACTCCCAGCGGTTTTAAGTGCTTGACGAGGATATCCGCCAGTTCAGTGGTCATGCGCTCTTGAATCTGCGGGCGCTTGGCGACGGCATCGACCAGCCGAATCAGGCTGGCGAAACCGGTAATCTGGTTGTTGCCCGGAATGTAGGCGATGGACACGTGTCCCCAGAACGGCAGCAGATGGTGTTCGCACATCGAGTAGAAGGGGATGTCCTTCACTACTATCATCTCGTCATGGTTCTCGCTGGTGAAGAGGCTCACCTCGGTCGTCGGGTCGGCTTTTACGCCCGCGAAGATTTCCTCATACATCTGCGCGATGCGCTGAGGTGTTCCGCTCAAGCCCTCGCGGTCAGGATTTTCCCCGATGGCTTCGAGGATCATCCTGACCGCGGTCTTGATTTTTTCTTGGTCAACCGGCATTGTTATCTGAAGTGTTGCTGTCCGTCTTTGGCTTCGACTCAGACGTGCGCTTGGTATCCGACGCTTCGCCCTTGGTGTGTTCGCCGACGCTCAGGATTTCGCCTTGCGCTCCGCCTGCGCCTTCTATGGGCTTGGTAGTTTGAGTGGAGCGACGTCGGGCGCCGGATCGAGAAGCCGCGCGCAGGGCGGTTCCGCTGGTCGGGGTGGCAGGGCGGCGTTTACGCGCTGGTTTGGCGGTTTCTTTTTCACCAGCCTTTGCGGGTTCAGGTTCGGTCTCGCGTCGCTCCATTTTCGCTAATTCGCGGGAACTCGGCCGAAGATTTTCCAGATCGCGGCTGCTGGCGATGCCGTAAGGCCGCGTGGTGCTGGAGCGAGAACGGCGAGCGCTGCTGCGGGTTCTTCCTCGAATGGATTCAGTGGGTTTGGCTTCCGGTCTATCGGTTTTTTCCGCCGCTTCGTCCTTAGATGGTGAAACATCAGGCAACCGCGGTCGACTCACCTGAGAGGTTGGTCTTTCGACTGTCCGAGCCGCTGGTCGCTCACGTTCGCCGACTCGGTCGCCGTCAGGCTGCTTGTCGCGCGCAGGGTAACGTTCTCGGTCGGTTGAGCGATCCGCCTGCAGTCGATCCGGTTGTCGTTCGAGTGACCGCTCGGGCAGTTTCTCACTGAAATCGGGCAGCTCAAGATCCGGTTCGCTCTGCAGACGATTGGGCATCGGTTTCAGTCGTTTGCCGGCTAATATCTGGTCGATCTCATCACCGTCAAGGATTTCCCTTTCGAGCAAGGCGCCGGCGAGCTGGTGCAGCTTGCGGATGTTGTCGCGCAGCAGCTTTTCCGCTTTCTGCTCGGAGTTGACGATGATGCGGTGGATTTCGACGTCGATTTCCTGTGCAGTTTTTTCGCTGTAGTCGCGCTGCCGCGCAAAGTCGCGTCCAAGGAAGACTTCCTCGTTTTGCTTTCCGTAAGTCACCGGGCCCATCTTCTCGGACATGCCCCATTCGCAGACCATCTTGCGGGAAACTTCGGTGGCGCGTTCGATATCATTGCCGGCGCCGGTGGAGTATTCGCTGAAGATTATTTTCTCCGCGGCTCTTCCGCCCATCAGATGCACCAGGTTCTGCTTGAGATAGGCGCGGGAGTAGTTGTGCTTCTCGTCCATCGGCAGATAATGGGTGACGCCCAGCGCCCGTCCGCGGGGGATGATGGTCACCTTGTGAACCGGATCCGCGCCGGGAGTCATCTTGGCGACCAGCACATGTCCGGCTTCGTGATAGGCGGTCTGCCGGCGCTCGTCCTCCGATATCAGCATGCTCTTGCGCTCGGCGCCCATCATGACCTTGTCTTTGGCGTTCTCAAAGTCGAGCATGTTCACCTGACTGGCGTTGTTGCGCGCGGCGAGCAGCGCGGCTTCATTGACGAGGTTCGCCAGGTCCGCGCCCGACAGACCAGGGGTTCCTTTAGCGAGCACGTCCAGCCGCACGTCCGGCGCCAGCGGCACCTTGCGGGCGTGAACCTTAAGGATGCCTTCCCGCCCGCGAACGTCGGGGCGGTCCACCACAATCTGGCGGTCGAAGCGTCCGGGGCGGGTCAGAGCTGGATCCAGCACGTCGGGGCGGTTGGTGGCGGCGATGAGGATGACGCCCTCGTTGGACTCGAAGCCGTCCATCTCGACCAGGAGCTGGTTGAGCGTTTGCTCGCGCTCGTCGTGGCCGCCGCCGAGGCCGGCGCCGCGCTGCCGGCCGACGG
>CAZCEM010000038.1:0-11123 GCA_964497555.1 uncultured bacterium | reverse complement strand
GTTCTCGGTGGCGGTGAGGATGCCGTAGCCGCAGGTTTCGCCGCCTGACACCATGTTGATGATAGGCCGCACCTTCCTCAGGTCGCGGATGACGTCGATGCCCTCGATGTAAGCCTCCCCGCTGGTAGGCGACAGCAACGTCGCCAGAATGCGGATGAGGGTGGTCTTGCCGGCGCCGTTGGGCCCCAGCAGCCCGAACAGCTCGCCCCGCCGCACCTGCAGGCTGACGTCGTCCAGCGCGACCAACACTCGTCCGGTGTCCTTGCGTGCCAGTCGGTCAACCTTGAATTCCCGACGCAGATGGACGGTCTCTATGCTGAGTTCCGTCATTAGTGATTTATGGTTTCAAATGACGATGGCAAAGACTCGACTGCGGCTGATGCTCAGGACGCAGCAGATCAACGACGGTTTTCACCGGATTGAAGGTGCGGAGCGGAACTTCCACGAAGATTGTATTCCAATGCGCCATGCCCCCGTTCCACAAGCCCGGATGCTCGAGCGCCTTCAGTATTCTTCCCTGTTTAGACTTGTTCGAAGTCAGTCCGGTTTCCGGATCGCTGAAGCGCTGGAGATCAAACTGCTCGCCACGGTAATTTCTCAACCCGCAGACCAGATCGACGGGATTAAAGTGGGTGGCTTCCTGGAAGATTCGCAACTGATCCGGATCCGCCTGATTGATTTGGTCTTTTTCGACGATCTGGAATGAAAGCGACCGGTCAGGATGCTCCACCCAATAGGGACCGCCGCCCGGCTCGCCTTGATTGCGCACCATACCGCAGACTCGCAGAGGCTTGTTCAAGGCGTCTATTAGAAAAAGCTTTTTATCCTCCAGGGTCAACTCCCGCCCTTGACGAAGCCAAACACGGCCTAAACGCTCCGAGATAAAGTTGTCGATATCGTCTAATAAACAGGCGTCGGGATTAGGGCTTTCCAACGCCTGAAGATGGGTGAAAATCCGTTGCTGGAGGTCAACAAGGATTCCGCAGAGAAGCTGTTTATACAAGGTGGTCTGAGAATCGAACCAAGCCGGCGCGACATTGTCGATGTTCTTAATAAAGACGACGTCTCCGTTGAGTTCGTTCAAATTCCTCAGCAGCGCGCCGTGTCCGCCCGGACGGAAGAACAGCGAGCCATCCTCGTTACGGAAGGGAACTCCTTCGGAATCAAGCGCTAAAGCATCCGTTGCGGACTGCTGGATTGAATAAGAGATATCCAAATGTGCGGAATCTTTTTCATACCGCGATTTGACGCGATTGATATAGTCCTGAACCATAGCCAAATCAGCCTCAGCCAATGTAAAGTGTACGTGCGCGACGCCCTGCTCATCAGCGCAATAATCAACCGCCTCCACCAGATGCTCCTCAAAAGGCGTGCGGACGTGGTCTGAGTAATGGTGGAAAGGAATAAGCCCCTTGGGCAGCCGCTCATAGCCAAGACCGGCGGGCTTCAGGATTTTTTCAAAGATCAATCGATATTCCCGATTGTTACACAACTTGCGCAGACTGCGTCCATCCATCTCAATACTCTCATTCAACATTTCATAAAACGGAAAATGTGAGACATTATCCGTAAACTCCTGACAAAATGACCTTAGGTTTTCAGGCAGGGATTCGTATGAATCCGAATCTGATAGAAAATCCCCCCGGTTTAATATCGCTGAGAGCTGCTCAAACATGCGGGAAGCTGCGCCGGAAGCGGGCACGAACTTCATCAGTCGTCCTTGCCGCGCAGCGAGTCCATGCAGGCCTAGATAGAGATTAAAAGCCTCCGCAGGAATCTGAAGAATGCCGTCGCCGATGACACAGGGTCGATGGAGCCGCACCGGCGAATAGCCGGCGCGCAGCCTTTCGATTTGATATTGCGCTGATTCCTCAGTCAGCCCTTGAGCGTGTATCTGTTGGATATCCTCGATGGAAAACTTGAACGCCATTGTAATCAGCGGTTGTTGAGATCAGAATGCTGATTCTGACTTGTAAAAAGCCGGATGCCCTCAGTAGAACACACCAGGGACACCCGGCATCGTTCTATTTGATAGACAGCGAATGACCGGAGTTTTCCCGTAAGTTTACTGTAAAGTTCCCACCGCCTTTTCGACCGCTTCGAGTATTTCGTCCGAACGAACCACCTTAGCCATGGTGTTGTGGTCGTTGTATAACGGGCGGTCCTCGTCCAGGTGCTCGACGTGCTTGCGGATGACGCCATGCGCTGCCGCTGAACCGGCGCCGGGCTTGCCCTCGCGGAAATCCAGCGCCTGCGATGCGGCGATTAGTTCTATGCCCAGAATCGCATAGGCGTTGTCGATGATCTGCCGCAGCTTAATCGCGGAGGTCATGCCCATCGACACGAAGTCTTCCTGATCAGCGGCAGCCGGGATCGAGCCGGTCGCGGCGGGATTGCACAGCACGCGGTTCTCGTTCACCATCTGCCCGGCGGTGTATTGAGACAGCATCAGCCCCGAGAACATCCCCGCGCCCTTGGTCAGGTAGGCGGGCAGCCCCGCGCTGAGATTGACGTTCAGCAGCCGGTTCAACCTTCGCTCCGACAGCGCGCAGACCGTGGTGACCGCAATCGCCATGTATTCCATCGCAAATGCCAGAGGCGTTCCTTGGAAGTTCGCGCCCGTTAGCACCACTTGGTCGTCGGGCAAGAAGATGGGATTGTCCGCCACTCCGTTAAGTTCGGTCTCAAACATATGTCGGGCGAAGACCATGGTGTCCTTAGCAGCGCCGACCACCTGCGGGGTGGAGCGGAGGCTGTAGGCGTCCTGCACCTTCTTGCGGCCTTTGGCGAGCACTTCCGAGTCCGCGGTTATCCGCAGGATGTTGGCGGCGGCGGCTATCGCACCGGTGTAGCCGCGAACCTCGTGCAGGCGATGGTCCAAACACTTCATGTTGACGTTGAGCGCTTCCATGGTCATAGCCGCCGCGATGTCGTGGGTCTTGAGCCACCGGTTGACTTCATGCAGCATCAGCGAGCCCATGCCGGTGATGACGTTGGAGCCGTTGATGCTCGCCAGCCCGTCGCGCTCCTTGAATTCGATGATCGGCACCCCGGCTCGCTTCATAGCTTCAGCAGCCGGCAGCCGCTCGCCCTGATAGAAAGCCTCACCTTCGCCGATAAGAACCATCGCCATCTGCGCCATGGGCGAGAGGTCGCCACAAGCCGCGACCGAGCCTCGCTGGCACATCACCGGTGTGACGCCCTTGTTGAGCATCTCTACCATCGTTTCGGTGACGACCGGCCTCATCCCCGATTTGCCGTGGCAGTGGACGTTGATGCGGGATAAAATCGCCGCCCGGACGTTGTCCTCGGCGATGGGTTCGCCGTAACCGGCCGCGTGGCTATAGACCAGATACTTTTGGAATTGCTTGACTTGCTCGTCCGTCAACGCGACCTCGGCCAGTTCGCCGATGCCGGTGTTGACGCCGTACATGACCGTTCGGGAGTCTATGTTCTGCTGCAGGAAAGCCCTGCATTTCTTGATCCGATCCCAGGCTTCGGGAGAAACCTCCACCTTTTCTTGCTGGCGCGCGACCTTGACGACGTCTTCGATTGTCAAGGAACGCCCGTCTAAAACTATAGCCATCCGGCGCCTCTTGGTTTGTATTTCTTTGAAAAGAACCCCACCCGTCTTAGAATCGATAGTTAAATGGACGTTATGGACAAGGTGGTCGGGGTGGACGACGTGAACAGCAGCATTTCAGGCTTTGTGGGGCTGTCTCCGTCATTCTTAACCTTAAACATCCTCCGGAAAATGAAATATACCTTTTTCCCTTTGAAAAATCCACCCCGCAAACCTTTTACGCGATTCCATCGAAAAATCTGCTGCTTTGTGAAAATTATTGCGAGCTATTCCTCCCCTTCCTCTGCCGCCTGGAACTTGGGATTCCGCCCCGCCACCACTACGGTAATCTCGCCTTTCAGCGTTCGATTTTCCAATTCCTTGATGATTTCACCCAACCCGCCCCGGAAGGTCTTCTCGAACTTCTTAGTCATCTCGACGCACACCGCCGCGCGGCGGTTGCCGAGAATCTGCCGCAAGTCGTTGAGGAGTTCATAGATGCGAAACGGCGATTCGTAGAACACCAGCGTGTGGTCGTCGGCGGCGTCCTCCTCTATGAACCGCCTCCGCGCTGCGGTTTTGCGCGGCGGAAAGCCCTTAAACGTAAAGGAGGACGTCGGCAGCCCCGACAACGCCAGCGCGGTTGCAACAGCATTGGCGCCGGGTATGACGTCCACGTGGATCCCCCGCTCTATCGCGGCAGCAATGATGCGATAGCCGGGGTCGCTGATTCCGGGCGTCCCCGCGTCGCTGCACAGCGCCACGTCAAAGCCTGCCTCGAGATGCTGCATAATCCGCCGCCCGGCGCTCTCCTCGTTGTGCTCATGGTAGGATACAATCTGTTCCGGCAAAGGGAGTCCGTGGCGGGTGAATATCCTGCGGGTGACGCGAGTGTCCTCGCAGGCCAGGACCTTCACCGCGCCGAGGATTCGAAGCGCCCGCAAGGTGATGTCCTCCAGATTGCCGATGGGGGTGGCGATTACAAACAGTGTTGCCATTGGTTATCGATTTATACCTGCCTTTGACTGTTTCCGAAGCGCGCTGTCGGGAACTCGATAGAGCAATGTACATATTATGGACCAAAGAGGGAAATTGTAAAAAGCAATTATGAATCGCCGAATATTTTGCTTATAATCCTTTGATGAATTCTCTCCCAATACCTGATTCCGAAATATAAACTCTACGGCCTGGTGAACCTCTCCCAGAACATGAGCGGCATCCAGCTCGGATTTGTGAACTACGCCAATCAGCTGAAGGGCTTGCAGATGGGACTTGCAAACATCATCGTCCGGGACGGGGCTTTCCCCGTTTCTCCAATCGTGAACTGGTCGTTTTGAGAGCTATTTTTTAAGAGTCGTCCATCGAAAATACGATTTTAAAACGCGCAGGGGCGCTTGAAGGCGCCCCTGCGCGAATCGTCGTTTTAACACAGCCGCCTCAGCGTGAGAAGAACTCCGCATGATCCGGATCCCATTTCGCCAGTTGGTTGAGGATATCCAGTTCGCCGATTTCCGCCAAGGCTCGAGCAAGGTCGCGGGCATTCACAAAGCGAATGACGTCATCGCTGCGGTGCAGTTCCATGAGGGAGGGGGAGCCTTCCAGCAACAGTTCAGCAGCTCGGATTAGGTGAGAGCGAGATGAATCGGTCTTTTTCTTTTCAAGATAGTAAAGCCCGGCGTGGACGTGGAAGGAGGCGGTGCGGATGTTTCGATAGGCGTCAAGCGTCAGGTCGCGGATGAAATCGCGGCGCTCGTCCCAGCCCCGCACGTAGTTTATATCATAACGGGCGTTTTCTGCGGTCGCCAGAGCTTTGTCATAATACGACTGCCCGCCTAAAGGAGAGTAGCCGTCCATTTCGACGCCGAGGCAGATCCAGGTATAGAAGGAAATCAGACTGGTAAAAGGATCGTCATCGGCGTTCATCCGCAGGGGGAAATCCCGCGAGTAGCGGAAATCCCAGCGGGTGTCGCGGAACTGCACTCCCGTGCGGGTGGCGATTAAAACGCCGGCGCTGTAGCGTCGATAAGCCCCTGAGCGGGAATACTTGTCGAAAAATAACTCAATCTGAAGAGGATATTCATAGTTGTAACCGCCTTCCATCCAGGCGTAGGTGTCGATCTCCCGCGTCAGACTCGCCGCCACGCCCTCAAGATAATCCTGCTCTTCTTTCGGCAGTTGGTCGAGGTGAAAAACGACCGTCGCCTTAATCTGTTGAGAATAAGCGACGTTCGGCGAGAGATATGCGCCCGCAAGCGCTGCCCACGCCGTGAGTATTATAACCGGAGGGTTGAGTCTCACATTTTTGATCCTCAAAAATCCCTTGCATTCTCTTTCAGCCATAGATGTTTAAGTTAAATATAATAACCGCCGCTGTCAAGGACAATCGTCTGTTCTGGCGCAGTTTATCCCTCTGCGTTGCAATCATCGTGTTGGCCGCTTCCGCATGCCGACCTTCAAGGGCGGCATTTGAGATTCTGCGTCCGCAGGCGGAAGACCTTTTCTTTCCGACTCCGGCAGCCGATTCATCCGGCCGAATTTGGGGCTGGTTCACCTATGGACAACGGTTTGGACTACCTGAATTGTCCATCAATCGAGGCTCGTCCGGGGTATCGGGCCGCCAGTGGAGCGGCTCGCTGGGGTGGTCAGGGAGCAACGACGAGCTGTACCGCGAGAGCCGAATTGAGACATCTGCCAGTTATCGGACCTCCTCGGCTCGCCTGACGCTTGCGTTTTCCATTAATTCCCTCACAATCAAAGGCTTTGGCAGCGAGACTCTGCCGGGACTGGGCTTTTCGGCTGAAATCCGACGCTCAATGCTGAGCGCTCAGTTCGGCGGAGACGGCTTGACAGCGCTGAATCGAATCGAGAGACGTTTAGGCTCGGAACCAGCTTGGTGGGGCTTGCTGGCCCTCTCGCCAATGGACGGCTGGCGGTTCACGGGATGGTTTTGGACAACCGGACGGCGTTCTCCGTCGCTGCATCTGGGGCTTCAAGGACAGTTGACGCCGCAGGCCGCCGCGGGGATGGCGGCGGGCGGCAATCCGGAGCGGTTGATGGGATTCTTCAGTCTCGGCTGGGGAGCGCTGCGAACCGGTTACCTCGTGGTCTGGCATCCGCGGTTGGGATTGTCGCAGGATGCGTCGCTGGGATTGGTGTTTTAGGCGGGATGTTTTTCGCTGATGTGATTGGCGGCTGTCAGAGGAAACCTTGGTCAGCCACGGTGAGTTTTATATATTGTTAATGCAATTTGCCGCGCATGAAGAGAACTGGAACAACTTGAGAAGGAGTGGCACTCATGCCTCAAAGTCTGGATGACACAAATGCCGTCCCTCGTGAAAAAGGCGGTTTGGCACTATGGATTATACTCGTCGCCGCGTTAGCGCTGCGTTGGATTCATCTGCTGCTCGTTTCCGGCACCGACCTCGTAAAAATCCCCATCATAGACTCAGCGTTTTACCATCACTGGGCGACCCTCATCGCCCAAGGGCACGTCGTTGGCAAGCAGACGTTCTTCATGAGCCCCCTGTATGCTTATCTGATGGGTTTAGTATATGCCGTCTTTGGCGCCGCACCGTGGGCGGTGATGGCGCTGCAAGGGATCCTGGGAACCGCGACGGTGTGGATGGTATTTCGTATAGGCGCCCGCCTCGCCGGACGGACAGCAGCATTGATCGCCGCCGGTTCAGCGGCGGTCTATGCGCCCTTCATCTTCTATGACTCCACCCTGCTGACTTCGGAACTGATTCTGTTCCTGTCCGCGCTTATCCTGAACTTCACCTGCGACGCGCTCGAACGCGACCGGCCCAGCGATCTTTGGAAACTGGGCGTCGCCATCGGACTTTCTGCGCTGGCGCGCCCCATGGCGCTGATATTCCTGCCTTTCTTAGCGCTGCTGCTTCTCGTTAGAAGAAAAAACCTGTGGTTGAAGAAAGCCGGATTGGTGGTATTAGCCGCTTTCCTGGTTCTATTGCCGGTGCTAATCCGCAATCTCATCGTCGGCGGGGAGGCAACTTTAACAACTTCGTCAGGCGGGATGAACTTCTACGTCGGCAATAATCCCAATGCGACCGGTCTGTATTGGGAAGCTCCGTTCATCTCGTCAGTGGAGCCTTGGAACGAGGATGAGGAATACCGACGTCAGGCTTCCGAGGAAGCAGGAAAAGAATTGACGACGCGGGAAGCAGGCAGCTACTGGTTCCATCAGTCGCTGGACTGGATGCTGAACCATCCTGGCAAGTATTTGCTGCTGCTGGGGCGGAAGGCTTATTACTTTTTCAATCAGACCGAATTTGCCAACAACGTCAGCATCTATCTGGGGCGTGAGCTGTCGCCGCTGCTGCGGCTGAATCCCTTCGGCTGGTGGCTGGTGGCGCCGCTGGGATTCGCGGGGCTGATACTGCTTCAGCGGCGCAAGGGGTGGAGTGAGGTCGCAGCGCCGGGGCTGTGGCTCGCCGCCTATTTCGTCGGCATACTGCTCTTTTTCAACGCCTCCGAATATCGTTTGCCAGTAGCGTTGGTGCTGCATCTCGGCGTCGGAGGCTTTGTCTATGAGTTGATCCACCGCATCCGAACGCGAAAGCTGGAGCCGATACTCGGGGCGTTAATCTTGGCGCTGCTGTTCATGCCGCTTGTGAATACCCGCACTCAGTTCATACGGGAGGGTCAGAATGCACGCATGGACTGGTTTAACCTGGGGAACACCCTTGTTAAGCAGGGATTATATGAGCAAGCCATTCCGCGTTTCCAGAAGGCGGTGACGATGGATCCCTATTTCGCCGAAGGACTGCACCGGCTGGTGGACGCTTACTACCGAACCGGCCAAAGAGACAAAGCGGTGGAAATCGGGCGTAAGATTGGTTTGGAGAATCCGGAATCGGTGTTGGTGATTGTGCAAGGGGAAGCCATGCGCGAAGCTTATTCGCTTCTGAGCGAGGGTCGGCTGGGCGAAGCCATGAGCGAATTCGGAGTCGCGGGTTTAAATCCGCAGGAAGCCGTGGCGGAAACCACCCGCGTCGGTCGCTTGATGCGAGCACAGCGGTCTTATCAGGCGGGGGATCACGAAGACGCCCTTAATATGTTTAAAATGATCCGCCAGGAGGATTCCAAGGTCGATCCTTCGATTTCGTACAACATCGCTTTCATATTATGGCAGCAAGGCGAGACCGATTCCGCTGAGTACTACGCAACAGAAGCCATCACTGCCGACACTTTGAACGTGGCGGCAGCGTTTCTGCTGGCGCGGATTTTCAACGCCACCGACCGTCATGAGGAAGCCGAGCGGCTGATGCGGCGGGTGAATCCCAATACTGAAGAGGCTCAGAAGCTGCTGGCGGTTGTTCGAGTTCGGATGGACTCGCTGATAACTTGTCGAGAATGGGCCGCCGCACTCGAGGCCTATCGTCCTTACGGTAAGCTGGGCTACGAGATGGATCCGGAGGACAAGCTGCGGATAGGGCGGCTGCAGGTCGAGGTGGGGAATTACGATTTAGGATTGCGGCTGCTCGGCGAAGCGGAAATTGCGGGGGCCTTAGCACCGGATATTCATTACTATAAGGGCTTAGCGTGCGCGGCGCTGGGGCGGTTGCCAGACGCTATCGACGAGTACCAGAAGGCGGTGGTTATGGAGCCGGAGGGCATTCGGCCGCGGATGGCGCTGGCGCGGGCGTATCTGTTCCAGGGGAAGACTGACAGGGCTTGGAAGGAACTAGATGCGGTGTCTTACGTAGTGATCCTCGAGGAGCCTTTGAAGGTTGAATATCAGGCGCTGTCGGACTCCGTGAAGGCGAGATTGTAGATTTGCGATGTCCGTAACCATCAAAACCGGCGTCCCCGCCTTCGACAACCTGTACTCCGTCGTCAAGGGATTTCTTGACCAGGATGTCTTTGAACTGGTCATCGACGGCGAGCACATCCGCGGTTACCGAACTCCTGACGCGCGGTCGTTGTGGATCCGCGACTACTCGGACATGATGCGGGCCGTCAAGTATTTCGAGAAGGACATGACCAGCGTGGTCGAGCACTTCGCCCAGAATCAGGCCGACAACGGGCGCGTCTTCGATTATGTAACCACCTTCCCCGAAAAACGGCTCTCCGAGCGCGAGAACTGGACCAAATACGTCCGGGTGCCGGTGGAAGCCGACGTCGAGTATCGGTTCATCAAAGCCGTGTTGTTGGCGTGGCAAGCCACTGGCGACGACGGCTGGGCGCGCCGCCTGCTGCCGAAGATGGAAAAGGCGCTGCAATATATCCTCACTAACCCCTGGCGATGGGACGCGACCACCGGGCTGGTCAAACGTGCCTACACCATCGACACCTGGGACTTCGCCTACACCGCTGGCAAACACGACTGGCTGCAATTCCAGGTCAACGACGACACCTTCTGGGGCATCATGCACGGCGACAACAGCGGCTATTATGAAGCCTTCCGCCTCATGGCGCAACTGTATGGCCGCTTCGACGAGCCGGCTCGCGCCCGTGAATGGAATCATCGCGCCGCAGACCTGCTCGATTCGATGAACCGGCTGTGCTGGAACGGACGCTTCTACACCCACTTCTTCAAGTTGACGCCGGTTGAGATTCCCGGCGTTGATGAAGCGGCTCAGCTCAGCCTCAGCAATCCCATGGACGTCAACCGCGGAACGACCACCCCGGATATGGCGCGGTCTATCATCGACGAGTACCGCCGCCGTTGGGATAGAAATAAATCATTCGCCGAATGGTTCTCCATCGACCCGCCCTTCCCGGACGGCATTTTCGGCGATGAAAAACTCGTTCAGGGAGCATACTGCAACGGCGGTATCATGCCGCTGGTGGGCGGGGAACTCGCCAAAGCCGCCTTCGACAACGGACGCGAAGCCTACGGCGCGGACATCTTGAAGCGATACTACGACATGGTGTCCAAATCGGGCGAGACATACCTGTGGTACTTCCCCGACGGAACACCAGCCAGCGTCGAGAAGAGCACCAGCCCCGACGCCCAGCCCACCGACGCCTGGGGCTCGAGCGCGATGCTGTACGCGCTGGTCGAAGGACTGGCGGGAGTTACCGACCTCGAGAGCGGGTTTCGAAAGGTTCGTCTCTCGCCGCGTTGGCGGGAAGCCGGCGTGGATAGGGCGGAGGTGGAAGTCAGCTACGGCGCCTCGGGCAGAAAGATTGCCTATCGGTATGAAGTAAAAAACGGCAAGCCGGTTGTTGATGTGGAAGCGGATGGCGAAGTGATGATTGCCTTATAAAACAGTAACAAGTGCAAAGTGCCAAGTACAAAGTACCAAGTGGTTCAAGCAGTGAAGGGGTACAGACAGCTATTAATGGGTGCAAGATCATTTGGTCATTCGTTGTCATTTCCCAGAAAATAGCCTCTTCAAAGCGCGTAGGTCGGGCCTCCGAGCCCGACCACCAGTGTGCCGCAGGGCGTCCACAACCTACGGCTGAGGCGATTTTCATCTTCCGTGGTGGGGCTGCCACCATGACAATTCCCGCGAAAGCGGGAATCCAGCCTAATTCCTACTGGATTCCAGCTTTCGCTGGAATGATGCGTCTTCGACGCATTACCTCTGTTGTA
>CAZCEM010000037.1:0-11286 GCA_964497555.1 uncultured bacterium | reverse complement strand
GGAGTCCTGCGCTGCCGATGGAAAGTCGCGGAAGTTTTCATATTCCATGGTGGGGAAGCCACCATGACAATTCCCGCGAAAGCGGGAATCCAGTCTTAAGGCACTTCTGGATTCCAGCTTTCGCTGGAATGATGCGTCTTCGACGCATTATCTCCGATGTAAAAAAGAAAATGCACCCCTTTATTCAAATTGAGGGTAAAATGCTCCGAAATGCATCATTCCTGCGAAAGCAGGAATCCAGAGAACATCTTGAATTTACGTAACTTACTGGATTCCAGCTTTCGCTGGAATGATGCCGCGAGGTTCGTGGCGCGTCGGATACGGATTTAAATTAAATAGATTCCAGCTTTCGCTGGAATGAGGCCGCGAGGTTCGTGGCGCGTCGGATTTTGAATTATCGGAAAGACTCATTCAACTCACCCTTGTCGGGCTGGAAGCCCGATCTACGCGGTGATGAGAGTTATTTTCAAAGGAAACGGCCTTAGCCCGGGAACCGCAGCCACTGCCAGTACCCCAGAAACACCCATACCCAAAGCACTATTAAGGATAGAATAAGAATAACCGAGCCATGTTTTAAGAAGTCGCCCAGCGTCACCAACTGCTCGCCGGTGATGGGATCCTTTGCCATAGCGTAGGCTATGGCGTTGTTGGGCGTACCGATGATAAGCATGTGGGCGAAGGACGACGCAAATGCCGTCGCCAAGCCCACCATCCAAGGATGTGTACCGCTGATGACCGCCATGGGAACGGTGATGGGGCCTATCGCTGATACCGTCGCGCCGTCGCTCATGAAGTTGGTGGTGAGGCCTGTGAATAGGCTCGAGGCGATTGCCAGCCCGGTGCCGTGCCCCATGAAGTCAGGAAGCAGTCCCAAGAAGCCGTCGGCCATGAACAACGCGGCGCCGGTGACCGCCAGCCCCTTGCCGACCGCGCAGGCTGAGGCGTACAGCGCCACCACTTCCCAGTGGATCGACGCCACGTCCTTCCAGCGCAGGATGCGGAAGATATTCAACAGCACCAGCGCTAAAATCACCGGCCCGCCCATACCCAGAGTGCCGCTCATGGTGACCCACATGGTGACCAGAAGCACCAGAACAGCAGCGGTAATGTACTCCTTTTTATCCATGGGGCCTATCTTCTCAACCGCCTGATGGATGATGGCGGAGGCGTTCAACCTTTTGACTTTCAAGCTGCCGCCCAGAGCGAAGTAGAAATAGGCGCCGATGACCAGCGCCATCACCGGCACAAAGGGAAGACCGTACTTGACCCAACTGCCGAAACTGATGGTTTTACCATAATCCGCCAGCAAGCCGACCATGATGGCGTTTCGCCCGCCGACCGCTGGCGAACCCGGACCTCCGCAGTTCGCGGCGAAGCAGAGCGCCAGCACGAATATCACCGCCAGCGCGTGGTCTTTCTTGACCCCGGCGGCTTGGATGGATTTGATATAAACCAGCATGAACATGGGCATGATGAACGCCACCAGCGCATGCTCCGACAGGAACGAGCAACATATCGACACCAGCGGCAGAAACAGAAACAACAGCAGCGGCAGACTCTTGACGGGACCCAGCAGCAGCAGCCCAATCCGGCGGTCGAGCCCGGTCTTGCTGATGACGGTTGCCATCGCCAGCACTCCGAAGACGAAGATAACCGCGTCTTTGGCGTAGGATGAGGCGATGTCGTCCGGCTGGAGAATCCCCGCCAGATATAGAAACACCCCCACCAGTAAAGCGGTGATGCCCACCGGAATCGCGCCGGTCGCCCAGAAAAGCGCCGCCACTAACAGCGTCGCCAGCATCACCTTGGCTCGAAACTCGGCCTGCCCGGGCGTCATGGTCCATTCCTCTTTGCCGGTTTCGGAGTTGAGCTTCTTCTCGCCGACTTTGTAAGTCTTGGCATAATAGTCGGTTACGTTCTGACCGAACTTCATCTTGCCGTAGTAGGCATATCCGTAGTGGGGATCGGAGGGGGCGCCGGTCTTCGGCAGCGACAGTATATTAACCAGACTGGACGGAGTGGGCATCAACACCACCGCGGCGAAGAGCAAGAACCCAAGGATGATAAGCCCCGGTCGAGAGTTATGCACTCCGAGCAGCCAATTTCTCAGCGAGCCTTTTTCCACGGCGGGGATTTCATGGCGCTCAAACACGCGGGCCTTGTCCTCTCGCGCTTGCTCAATCACCTGTATCAGCTTCTCCAGGTCACAGGGCTTCTCCAGATAGGCGCAGGCGTCCAACTTGCCTACCTCCATCGCCGAGTCGATGCTGCCGTGACCCGTGAGAAAGCAGACCTGAATTTCCGGTCGGAACTGGCGCATCTCCTTCAGGGCGTCTTCGCCGCTCAGTCCGGGCATGCGGCGGTCAAGCACTATAAAATCTATATCCGTGTCGGCTTTGACCTGTTTGACGGCTTCGCCGCCGTCGCCCAGCGCCACGACCGTGTAACCACGCAAGGCCAAGCGCTTTTGAAGGGAATCCCGAAAGCGTTCTTCGTCGTCAACCAGCAGAATTTTCCCCATGAACGGGCTCCGTTTAAAGGTAAATTTCCTTTTATTAATGGGGGCAGAATCTATTGGACATTAGTTTTCATTCCGAAGCCAGCGGGAATCCAGCCCCAAATCCCTCTGGATTCCAGCTTTCGCTGGAATGATGCGTCTTCGACGCATTTATTCAATGTTCAAAAGAAAATGCCCCCCTTAATAACTACTCGGAGAAATGCTCCTGAGCGTCAATGATTTCAACATTCAGGGCTGGATTGCTTGATTTTTTCAGCTATTTCCGCGAACAGATCCGACAGCCTCAGAATGCCGACAACTTGATTGTCTCGGGTTACCAGCAGCGACAACACCTGCCACATTATCAGCAGATGAATGGTTTCCGCTAGTGAGGCGTTTTCCTCGATGCTGTATTCCACCGTCTTCATTACGTCCTTGATGCGGATGTTGTGCGCCCGGCGGCAGGTCAGGTCGAGGTCATCCTGCCAGAAACTGAAGTTCTGTCTCATCATGTCCATAACTTCCCGGCTGACGCCGGCGCGGGACAGCTTGTCCACGTCGCCGAGCGTGTGATACTTGGGTTCGAGGGCTTCGAGGAAGCCGTGATGCCCCAGCTTGCCCACGACCTTGCCGGCGGCGTTCTTGACTAACACCGCTCGATGCGGCGGCTTGCCAGCCGGCAGTTTCTTCTGAGCGGAGTCGAGCGCCTTTAAAGCCTCCGCCAGCGTGGCGTTTTCAGCGACCACCGCGTATTCGTCGATAGGCACCATCAGGTCTTTGACGCGCTTGGTATTCATCGGTAGTGGTTCCTTAAAAGGTCCTGTCTGTTTTTCTTAATGTCTCTTTTAGGCCGGTCGGTATAGACAATAGGGACTGTATGGACAAGTCAAATACAGCTTTATTGTCCATCATGTCCATCCAGTCAGTCGGACTCCGATCTCCTTTCACTTCGTCGGCAGCACGATGCTGAAGGTGCTGCCCCGCCCCTCCACGCTGTCCACCAGAATCTTGCCGCCCAGGCTCTTCACGATGCTGTAGCTGACCGACAAGCCCAGCCCTGTGCCCTTGCCGACTTCTTTGGTGGTGAAGAAGGGCATGAAGATCTTTTCCATCACCGCCCGGCTCATGCCTCGACCGGAATCGGTGATAGATATGACGATGTTGTCGTCTTCCAGCGTGGTGCGGATGCGGAGTTCACCGGCATTGTCGCCGATGGCGTCCATGCCGTTCTTGATGAGGTTCAGGAGAACCTGCTCCATCTGGTTGCCGTCCAGGACAACAGTCGGCAGATTGTCAGCGAATTCGCGGATGATGCGGATGTTGGAGGTCTCCATCTCCCGCGTCAGGAAGCCGCTGAGAATGTCCTCCAGCAGGTCATTGACGTTGTGCGGCGTCAGCAGGATGTCGGTCTGGCGCACGAAACCTAACAGCTTGCGGGTGATGTCCCGGCAGCGAAAGACGGCTTTCTGTATCTGACTCAGATGTTCGTCCAGCTCCGCGGGGTCGATCTTGCCGCCGAATTCGGGGCTGGTGAGGTCTTTGACAAGCCCTGCCTCCTCGCTGATGACCGCCAGAGGATTGTTTATCTCGTGGGCGATGCCGGCCGCCAGTTCACCGATGGAAGCCAATTTCGACGCGTGTTCGAGCTGGAGCTTGGTCTGGTCGCTTTCTTCCTGAAAATGCACCAGCTTCTTGGTGCGGTAAATGATAACCAGCAGGATGGCGAACATGACTAGAAATGAAACCAGCGCAATCGGCAATTCCAGGCCTAACACGCTCGTCTCCCCAGCCTTCTCAGACCACTGCGCAATCAGCGCCCAGTCGGCGGTGCGCAGCCAGGAGTAGGAATATTCATAATTTTTACCTGAGATCTCGATGTTCTGAACGCCCAGTCGAGGTTCACGAGGGGGAATGAGGGAAGATTCTTCCAGGAGGGTGCCCACATGGGGCGTCACCACCTGATAGGTGCCGACGGCGTTGACGATGGAGATATACACTTCGCCGCTGCCCTCGAAGCTGGCGAAGTAGTCGTAAATCCGCCCGGGGTCGAGGGTGGCGCGCAGAACGAACATCCGACCGTTGATGACACGCCTCACGCCGATGGTGAAGTGGGGTTTGCCGCGGAAGCCCAGGTAAATGTCCGTAATGATGAAGTCGCGCAACTGATCCTTAAGGGCGGCATACCAGGTTTCGGAGCTGTAATCCCGGCGGGTGAGCGAGGGGAAGGGGCCGGCATAGACGGTCTGGATCCCGGAAGCGTCGAAGAAGCCCACATCTACAAAGGCATTGGAACTCTTCTGTAGATGATTGAGAAAGGCTTCCATTTCCGTCGATGAAGGTTCGCCGTCGAAGGAAGGGTCGTTTATGAGGTTGGAGAGGTTGACCACCCGTTCACGGAGGAACAGGTCGAGGGTATTGGTCTGCTGCTCGGCAATCGAGCGGAGGTGACTCAGCCTGCTTTCGCTGAGCAGACGGGTGGATTGCAGGTGGAAATACGCTGTCAAAAGTACGAACGGCGCCAAATAGGTGAAAAGAAGCCGCGCCAGCGTGCGCCGCTGTAAATCCTGGTAACGCCGCGTGCGCGCGCTGCTGTTCCGGCGTCCCGACTCCTCCTTTTGGACGGGTGCTTGAGGCATAATGCGTTCTCTGACGGCTGAATTTCAGTCGAAGCCGCGGCAGACACCGCCTTGTCGGAGTTCTTTAATGCTCCGGCAATCCCCTGGATGTCTGTCGCTCTCAAATGCGTCTAATATCTACACTCGATAGGACAGCCTCCGGCTGTCCGCCAGGTTCAAGCCTATCTCGGCTCAGAAAAATCCCTCTATCGATGAGTTCGTTAAGGATAAGCAGAGCGTTGTCTTCGGGTTTGCGGTGGACGGTATCCAGAACCAGATCCGCGTATTCGGGAGGTTCATAAGGATCGTCTATGCCAGTGAATCCCTTCAACTCGCCTTGACGAGCTTTGCAGTATAAGCCCTTGGGGTCGCGCTGCTCACAAACCTCCACGGGTGTATCGACAAACACTTCCAAGAAGGACAGTCCGGCGGATTCGGCGATATGCCGGGCGTTGCGGCGGTCTTCCCGGTAGGGCGAGATAAAGCTCGTCATGGTGATAAGCCCGGCATCGGCGAACAGCGCCGCCACCTCGCCGATGCGGCGGATGTTCTCGGCGCGGTCGGCGGCGGAGAAGCCCAGATTCCGGTTGAGCCCGTGACGGACGTTATCGCCATCAAGGACGTAGCAGGGGCAGCCGCGGTTGACCAGCAGATGCTCCAGCGTGAAAGCGGTCGAACTCTTGCCCGACGACGGCAGCCCCGTCAGCCAGACCACGCATCCTTTCTGCCGCAGCAACTCTTCGCGCCGGACGCGGTTCACGTGTCCGGTCTGCCAGGTGATGTTCGTCGAATTTGCAGGGTCCATGAATACTGAGATTTTTTTTAAGATGGATTCATCCCCTTTTGCGCTGAGTTGCATTCATTGATTCAAGTTTAGAGTTCATGCTTCAGCATGCGCCCCCTGAAGCGTGAAATCTAAACGCGCCTGCTTGAATACACCTTAGCATTGACGGCTGATGTTTGAAATTCCAGCGTCTGTCTGCTTTACAGCCGCCGTATGCATCCGCGAGCTGTCCGCGCTTAAAACATAATGAATTATTTCTCAAAGTGCGAGGAATTTGACCGCCTCCAAGAGCCTTTTGGATAATTCCCCGTGCTTCAGGCTGGAAACCGGGGAACGTATGAATCCTATTATTGGGGGCAGAATCTATTGGACATTAGTTGTCATTCCCGCAAAAGAGGGAATCCAGCCAACACTCTTTCTGGATTCCAGCTTTCGCTGGAATGATGCGCTTTCGCGCATTATTTAAAATGTTCGAAAGAAAATGGAATCCTAAATAAGGTGAAGAAGTCCCTCGCGGCGGCTTGCAGTGGGCGAGCACATTGGCGCTCTGATTTAAGCCGCGCTTAGAGTAAAATCGCGCTTTTGCTTGTGAAATATCAGCTAAGAAATTAAGTTATATACCTTGGAAGTTAAATCCAAGTTTGTTCAACCTAATCCGCACGCGCACCCAGCATGAATCTTGACAACGACATGACGAGCGATGCCCTGAAAAACCTGCAGAAGTCCCGCGACCGTGAACGCCGGCAGCGTCTGGAAACCGAAACCCTTTTCGAAGGCTTACGAATTCTGGTCAATCCGGCTTCAATCGAGCGGATGTTTAGTGATTTAATGGAAGTTATTCGAAAGCTGATACCTGTTGCCCGAGCCTGTATCTTTCGGTTCTCAAACGACCTGACGTTAATTAGCGCTACTCATGAATGGCGCACTGAAGAGACCGCTTCAGAGATGATTAACTTACAGAACCTCTTCATCAATGCGTTCCCGTGGTTGATGAAGAAGCTCCGATGCGGGGAAGCCATCAACATCCGCAACGCTGAAGAACTGCCTTCGGAAGCCGCCGCCGAGATAGGGATATTAAAGGCGCATGAACTCCGCTCGCTGTTAATAATTCCTTTTTCCGTTGAGAATAGTTTAGCGGGATTCATCGGATTTGAACACTCCAGCCGGAGTGATAAGTGGTCGGATGAAGACGTCATTCTGCTGCAGACCGTCGCTGCCATCTTCGGCAACGCCTTCGAACGCAAGCTTTCCCATGACCGCCTGAGAGAAAACGAGACCAAGTACCGCGATTTGGTGGAGCGCGCCAGCGACGGCATAACAATAATCCAGGATGATATCATCCGGTACGCCAATCCCCAAATAGCCAAGTTGGGAGGCTATTCGCAGAGGGAGGTAATCGGAAAGTCCTTTGCCCAATTCGTTCACCCGACCCAGCGCGAGACGATGACCGACACCCTGCGCCGCCGGTTGAGGGGTGAGAAGGTCATCCCGGTGTACGAGACGGTCCTGCTTCGCCGGGACGGGTCTCCGCTGGAGGTGGAGATAAGCGCGGGCGTGATTCCCTATGAAGGCCGTCCCGCGGATCTGGTGCTGGTGCGGGACATCAGCCAGCGCAAGCATGCGGCGGAAGCACTGCGGGAAAGCGAGGAGCGCTTCCGCGCCATTGCCACCGTCGCCAAGGACGGCATCTGCATTGTAGATCACGAAGGCCGAATCAGCTATTGGAATCCCGCGGCGGTTATCAGTTTCGGCTATTCCCCCAAGGACGCTTGTAAAAAGCCCTTCAGTATGGTCTTTGAAGGCGGGCGGGTTCCCGCTGCTATTCAGGCGATATTCTCGGCTGAAACGGCAGAAACGGCGGCGCCGCTGCACCATTCGCAGGAATTCAACGCCGTCAACAGCGCGGGCAAGGTCTTTTCGGCTGAAATTTCGCTGTCTTCCTTCAGCATCCGAGGACAGAGACACTATCTGGCGATTCTGCGGGACATCACCGGGCGGAAGCGGATGCAGACGCTCACCCATCACTCCCAGAAAATGGAAGCCATCGGCACCCTCGCCGCCGGCATCGCCCATGAAATAAACACTCCCACCCAATATGTAGGCGGGAATCTGGAATTCCTGGAAAGCGCCTTCGATAAGACGAGGACGGTGATTGAGACTGTTAAGGCCAAGACGCAGGAATTCTCGCCTGAACATTCGATGGACCTTCAGGCGGAGATTTTAAGAATTCTGGCAGACGCTGACTTTGAGTTCATGAGCGAGGAGATTCCCCATGCGCTGGCGGAAGCCCGCGAAGGCGTCAAGCGGGTGACCAAGATTGTATCAGCTATGCGGGAGTTCGCCCATCCCGGCAAGCAGAAGATGGCCGCCACCGACCTGAACAACGCCATCGAGAGCACCATCACGGTGTCCCGCAACGAGTGGAAATATCACGCCGATCTGACCGCCGACCTCGATCCCAATCTGCCGCTGGTGCCATGCTTGAAGGATGAATTCAATCAGGTGGTTCTGAACATCATCGTGAACGCCAGTCATGCAATCGCTGACGCGGTGGCGGACAAACCTGGAACCAAGGGGAAGATACACATCTCTACCCGCGTGGTGGATAAATGGGCCGAGGTGCGCATCAGCGACACGGGCAGCGGCATCCCGGAAGCCATCCAGACGCGCATATTCGATCCTTTCTTCACCACCAAGGAAGCCGGGAGCGGCACCGGGCAGGGACTGGCTATCGCTCACGCCGCTATAGTCGAAAAGCACCAAGGCGCTATCACGTTTGAAACCGAAATGGGCAAAGGAACAACCTTCATCATTCGTATGCCGCTTAAAGCGCAGGGAGAGGAATAGGTGGACTCCAGAAAAAAAAGGATATTATTGGTCGATGACGAATCCTTCACGCTGCACACCCTTCGGCGGATGCTGATGGAGTTTCGTCATGAATGGGATGTTCAGGAGCAGAGTGATCCCTTCGCGGCATTGGAAATGCTGAAGACTGAGCCTTTCGACGCGGCAGTGGTGGATGTGATGATGCCGGGACTGAACGGGCTGGATTTATTGAAGGAGCTGCAGGCGGATCCGCTGGGCAGCCGCGTCCAGGTCATCATTTTAACCGGTCTAGAAGACCAGGATTTGAAGCGGCAGGCGCTCGACCTGGGCGCGACCGACCTGCTGAACAAGCCCATCGAGCGCGAAAACCTCATCGCCCGTCTGCGCAACGCCATCCGCATTAAAGACTACGCCGACGAGCTGCTTCAGGCGAACGAAGACCTGCAGGTTCAACTGATTCAATCGCAGAAGGTCGAGCTGGTGGGGGTGCTGTCGGCGGGTGTCGTCCATGATTTGAAGAACATCATGTCCATCATCGGAGGATACAGCTATATACTTTCCACCCTGGCCGCGGATAATCAAGAGATCCTGGATCCGCTGTCGAAGATCAAAGACGCTGTGTCGAACGCCAGCAAGGTGATGCTGCAGATACTCAGCTTCAGCAAGCCGGAGCAGGCGTCTCGCGAGCAGACAAACCTATCCGAGCTGATAGAGCACAACATGCCGCTGTTCAAACCTTTGCTCACGAAGGGAGTAAAGGTTCACTGGTTGAAGCCGGAGCGGGACCTTATTATTTCCGGTGTGGAAGGGCAGTTGACGCAGGTCTTGATGAACCTTATCATCAACGCGGGGCAGGCAATGGAGCACCGCGGCGAACTGATGGTTGAGGCAGGTGAAGCGAGACTTGACGACGGGCAAATTGAGCGCCTAAGGCTGCACTCGGAGAGAGATTACGCGGTAATCAGCATCACCGACACCGGGCCGGGCATGGATGAAGAAACCGCAGCGAATATATTCCAGCCGCATTTCACCACTAAAGGCGCTAAAGGCGGATTCGGTTTGGGGCTGATGGTGGTGAAGTGGATTGTCGAGAACAATCAAGGAGCCATCGAGGTGGACAGTCAGATTGGGAGGGGTACAACGTTCCGGCTGTATTTCCCAATAGAACAGATGCAAGTATGAAGAGCCAAGAGCTGAGAGCCAAGAGGTAAAAATGAAGTTATTTGTACTGCAGGGTGTCCTCACGTTGCAGCGAAAGGATACATTGGCACAGGATGAGGACGCCCTGCATCACCTTAGCGCTTGATTAGGTTTCCTTGTTAAGGTATTTTTGTGCATCCAATAAATGAACAGCCCATCGGCATCTTTGATTCGGGCATCGGCGGACTGACGGTGGCTCGCGCGCTGCGGCGGCGGCTGCCGGGCGAAAACATCCTGTATCTCGGCGACACCGCCCGCGTGCCCTACGGCGTGAAGTCGAAAGAGACCATCCAGCGTTACGCGCTCGAATGCAGTCTATTTCTGCTCAATCGGGGCGTAAAGCTGATTGTGGTGGCGTGCAACACCGTATCGGCAGTGGCGCTGCCGCATCTGCGGGAAATCCTCCGGGCGCCGATGATAGGTGTATTGGAGCCGGGCGTGGCGGAAGCACTGCAAGCGGCCGGCGTTCGCCGGGTCGGCGTCATCGGCACGCCCTCGACCATCCAGTCGCAGGCATACCAAGCGCGGCTTAAGGAAGTTGCGCCTGCGTTGGACGTGCGGGCTAAAGCTTGTCCCTTGTTGGTTCCGCTGGCGGAGGAAGGGCGCCTGGAGGGACCGGTGGTGCAGAGGGTGCTGCACGAGTATCTCAGTCCATTTAAGCGCGTCGGTATAGACGCATTAATCTTGGGCTGCACACATTATCCGTTGTTCAAGCCAGCGCTGCGAGAATACTTCGGAGAGGGCACCCATCTGGTCGATTCGGCGGAAGCGGCGGCGAGGTCAGTAGAGGAAGCGCTGCTGCGAGAGGGGATGCTCAGAACGCATGGGGAAGGCGCGGTGCAGTGCTATGTGACCGACCTGCCGCGGCGGTTTCAAACGCTGGCGCGACTGTTCTTCGGGGAGTCTCTCCACCGGGTGGCTCACGTGAACATCCCGGAGAATTAAGCCGGTCTTTTTTCGCCGGATGGTTTATTGTGTGAGGAGGTGTTGAAATCCATACCTTTCGTCCTAATCTTCACTTTGATCCTTTTAACCGCGAGGTTAGCCATGTCGGGGAATGAAATCCAATACCTGTCCGATTCGCTGACGGTCGAGCGGGTTTATGCCTTGGCGCAGGCGGGCGACAGCGCTGCCATCGACGCCTTCTTCACTGGGCGGGGCGAAGACAACGCCGTCATCAACGCCTGGGTCAATGTTCAGCGCGATGTCAACAACGTCAAGGGCGATCCGCGTGCATCAGCGTTGATAGGATGGCGCGGCGTGGAATTCTGCGTCGCCAAGGACTACAAGCTGCCCGCCGCCATGATGCTGCACAACATCGTCAGCTTTTTCATGCCGAACTTCGACGAGGGTGTTTCCCCTGC
>CAZCEM010000036.1:8724-11325 GCA_964497555.1 uncultured bacterium | reverse complement strand
GCGTCTTCGACGCATTTTTTCAATGTTCAAAAGAAAATGCCCCCCTTAATATATCTTATAAATAACTCTGACCTTGGCGCTTTTTTATGCGCTGCTTGCGAAAAAAATCTCAAAGTAGAACAAAAAGCAAATCCTATTCCACCCGCATCGCGCGGGAAAATAGGAAAAGATTTAAACATAATACCATTTATTAAAAATTCGCAAGGTTTGTCCGCCTCTTCCGTGCTTGAGGAGAATTTAAGTGACAAATGGCACCGATTCTCCCGCTGAGGCAAAGTCCTCACTCGTCCTCCTATTAAGGGGTGCATTTAATTCTGAACATATTGCTTAACGGCATGGGCTCATCATGCCAGCGAAAGCTGGCATCCATTTGCTGCCTTCTGGATTCCAGCTTTCGCTGGAATGATGCGACTTCGACGCATTTATTCAATGTTAAAAAGAAAATGCACCCCTTCATGAAGGTGGCTTGACACTGAAAAAAGCGAGAAGTATATTTCTCTATCGATGAATTCACCCGTCAATCTCAAGCAAGGAACCCCAGCATGTTAGTCGTTACCACCCCCACCCTCGAAGGTAAGGAAATCGTCGAATACCGAGGCCTTGTTACCGGCGAAGCCATCATGGGCGCCAATCTGTTTAAAGACCTGTTCGCTAACATCCGCGACATCGTTGGCGGCCGGTCCGCTACTTACGAAAGGGAATTAGTCCGCGCCAAGGAGTTCGCCATCGCCGAAATGGTGGCTCAGGCCGAACAGCTCGGCTGCAACGCCGTCGTCGGCGTCGATCTGGACTACGAAACCATCAGCCCCGGCGGAGGCGGCAGCATGCTGATGGTCTGCGTCAGTGGCACAGCCGTGCGGATTCGGTAATCGTATTAACCGAAGGACTCAACTATGACCGACCTAATCAACCGCTGCCATGAAATCGGCAAGTTGCGCTTTGAGAAAATTTCCCAAGCGCAGACTCCCGAAGACTGGTCGCGTCTGTGGGACAAACCTCAGCACGAGTACAAGTTCCAGCTCGGCAACTGCTGGACGCAATGCTGCCAATACCGAGTCGCGGATTTTTACGCTGAGTTCGGCTTCTTCATCGACGTACTGGGATTGAATTTATATGCCTCTGGAGACGGCTACGCTATGTTCTCCAATCCCTCGCGAGAGTTCTACTTCGCCATCGAAGCCGCTAAGGAGGGCCAACCGACCTTGCCGGAAGCCTCCCGGTTGGAATTCATGGTGAGGAATATCCAAGAAATAGCGGAAGAATTACCCAAGCGCGGAGTGGTTTGGCATCGCGTGCCCAGCCCGGAAGGGCATCCCGAATCACGGTTATACAAAGGCGAGTTCCACACCCCGAACGGGGTGCCGGTGTCGGTGTGGGGGATGGTAAGTTAGCAAGTTAGCAAGTTAGCAAGTTAGCAAGTTAGCAAGTTTGAAAGTTGGAAAGCAAAAGAGCCAAGAGCTATTAAGGGGTGCATTTTCTTTTTTACATCGGAGGTAATGCGTCGAAGACGCATCATTCCAGCGAAAGCTGGAATCCAGAAGGAATTAGGGCTGGATCCCCGCTTTCGCGGGAATTGACATGGTGGCTTCCCCACCACGGGACATGAAAACAGCCTTCGCCCGCTAATTGGTAGCGCGGGACTCCGTGCCCGCGCAGGGTGAACTGAAAGAATCTGTCCGATAAAGCTGCGTCCTTTTGTCAATTCCGCCTTCAGTCGTCGTTTGAATGCCGCCTCAAACGGAACCGCCGGGCTTTGCCAGCGCCTTGCGAGGCGATGACGCCGTTTTGCAGCAGTGCTTTCAGATGACGTCGAGCCGTCGATTCGCTGACTTCGAATCTCCGCGCATAATCCCCGCTGGAAAAACCTTCACCCTTTTCCCGCAGAAATTCCGCCAGATAAGGCTTCTCAATCTGACCATTAACTTCGCCTAATTCATCGAGGCAGCGGAACACCTCCTCGTTGAACGGATCCGGGGATTTGCAGGATATGTCGAACACCAGATGCTGCCGGCTAATTTCCATCTGCCGGCATATTACCAGCGCCCGCGCCACCACGTTCTGGAGTTCGCGGACGTTGCCAGGCCAAGGGTATCTCAGCAAGGCTTGCATCGCCTCCCGCGAGAAGCCGCTGGATTTCAAATCTGGGTTGTTCTGCCGATATTGGTCGAGAAAATAGTTCGCCAAGAGCGGGATGTCCTCCGGTCTCTCGCGCAGCGACGGGATGTGCAAAGGTATCACGGCGACACGGTAGTATAAATCCCGGCGGAACCGCCCTGCGGCCACCTCGTCTTCTACCGAGCGGTTGGAGATGGCAATGAGGCGGATGTCCACTTTGATAGACCCTCCCCCGATCTTCTGAGCCTCTCCGTTCTGCAGCGCCCGCAGCAACAGGGGCTGAGTCTCCAGCGGCAGTTCGGTGATTTCGTCCAATATCAGCGTGCCGCGGTGGGCGGTTTCCAGCCAGCCTTTGCGGTCGCGGGAGTCGGCGCCGGTGAAAGAGCCGCCGCGAAAGCCGAAGAATTCCGACGCCGCCAGCGATTCCGGTATGCCCCCGCAATTTACGAACACGCAGTTCTCCTGCGCCCGCCGGCTGTGCGCGTG
>CAZCEM010000036.1:0-8714 GCA_964497555.1 uncultured bacterium | reverse complement strand
TGCGCGTGAATCGCACGCGCAACCATCTCCTTGCCCACCCCGGTTTCTCCGGTCAGCAGCACCGGGAAATCAAACCGCGCTGCCAGCAGCGCCTGACTGAGTATGCCCAGCCACCTCGGATCACCGCCCACCAGCCCGGTCTGACTATAAGACACCGAGGGAGTCAATTCAGGCATCGGCAAAATCGCGTCCGCCCGATAAGGCTGACCAGCGGATTCGGCTAATCTCAGCAGCTTCTTGCCGCTGCTAATTTCGCCTCGACGCGCCCACTCCCACGCTGCATCCAGCCAAGGGATGGTGAGCGGGAACAAGCCGTCGGTCTGTTGGAGGAATTTAAATGCTTGCGCGTATAGGCGGTTGAGCGGAGTGAGCCGTCGGGGATTCAACCGCGTGCCGGCGCTTCGAGCGAGGCAAAGTCGTCGAAGGTCGGGGAGCAAACCAGCGTCGCGGAGGGTGAAGTATTCAAATAGTCTGGAGCGGACCAGATTGTGCAGAAAGGTGTCTAAGAGAACTCGATGACTGGCGCCGGCGGGGGACGTAGGACTTTTCCCTTCTGTCATAGCTTGTTTAGAACCACCCGATTCTTGCCCTGCCGTTTGGCTTCGTACAAGGCGTGGTCGGCGATTTCCACCAGATCAAGATAGGACTCCACCATCGAGTGAGGATATTGAGAAGCCCCCAGACTGATGGTTAGATGAGTGGGATTCTGAGGTTCGTCATGGGAAAAATTAAAAGACTCAACGCCCAGACGGAGTTTCTCGGCGACAAATTCCACGCCGGCTGTGGAGGTTTCCGGCAGCAGCAGCACGAATTCTTCGCCGCCGTAACGGGCGGCAACGTCAATGCTGCGGGTGCTCTCTTTGAATATCCGCGCGATATCCTTGAGCATTCTGTCGCCGGTCACATGACCGTAGGTGTCGTTGACGTTCTTAAAATCGTCGATGTCTCCCATAATGCAGCCAAGCTGACCATGAAAACGCTTCGTTCGGGAAAATTCATTCTCGGCAGTTTCATTGAACGTCCGCCGGTTCATTAATCCGGTCAGCCCATCGGTCTGAGACAGTTGCTTGAGTCGGTTGTTCTCTTCTTTAAGGAATTGAACCTGACAGGACAGCCGTCGCAGCTTAATCAAGCGCTTCACCCGGTTGACCAACTCCGGTCCGGTCAAGGGGAAGTGAATCATGTCGTCGATGCCGAACTTCCAGACATTGGACTCAATCGGCTGCTGAAGCTCGGTGGAGACAACCACAATGGGAGCGTCGGGGTCCTTGCTGCGCGCCTTTATCACCAGATTGAGAAGGTCCAGGTGAGGCAGGGTTTCCTCCACAATCACCAGATCGATGGACTGATTCTGAATCTTCTTCTCAATACCGTGAGCATCGTCAGCCTCGAGCAACCGGTAATTGTCATCCTTCTCGAGTTGGGCGAGCAAATCGGAAGACCACAGCAACGGCGAGCCGACAAGGATGGTGTATGGTTGATTTCTTTCGAGCATGGTCATCTCACCTCTCGGTCCATGAGTTGCCTCAGCGCGTGGCGGCTTAGATTATGCGCGGCGCGGACGGGTTCAGGAAGGCGAAACCGCGTGCAGGCTGACAGCGTGATTTCTACCGCTCGGTCGAAACCGCAGCGATGGCCCGGCGACACGAACACCGGCGCGACGCCGCTTCTGGTTCTCACAACCCGTCCAATCTCCAGTGATTTATAGCTGAGCGTCGATTGTGCTCCTTTGTCGTTTCCCGGCGGGCTATACGTTCCCACCAGGCGGCTTTTTCCGCAGCCGATGGTCGGCAGCTCAAGATACAAGCCCAGATGACAGGCGATGCCGAAGCCGCGGGTATGGGCGGTGCCTTGACCGTCGCAGATTATCACATCGGGGAGGGTTTTAAGTCCGCGGAAAGCCGCCAGAATCGCCGGCAGCTCTCGGAACGCCAACAAGCCGGGAACGTAAGGGAAGTCCGCCAGCGTCAAAGCCGTGGCATAATCCACAAGCTGGTTTTCGATTCGATTCCAGACCGCTGCTGCACCCACCATGACGCCGCTGTTGCCGAAGGAGGAACAATCGACTCCTCCGTAAAACACCGGATCCTCCGGACCGCCGGTCAACTCAAGTCTGCCTGCCAGCTCCTTTTGTAATGTTATTGCTTGAGACGCATCCCGCGGGAAGGGAAACTTATCTAAAAAGACATGCAGGGGTTTTAAAACTCAAAACTTCAACCGGTTTCCAGCCGCCACGCTGAACTGAAAGGTTTCTTCGCTGTTTAGTGTAGGTATGATAAAATTCGGTGTCTCCTTGCTGTCATTCACCTTTTCGCGGGAATTGTCATGGTGGCTTCCCCACCACGGAACCTGAAAATACCCCCCCTTTGTATTTCCCTCCTGCCAACAGGGGGGAAATGTCGGGCGAGACGCCCGACCTACGCCCTAAGAGGAAACATGTCCGGCAAGCCGGACATGCCTCACCCGCAGCCGGATTATTTCACCAGCAGGGCTTTGTCAACTGCGCGGAAACCAGCAGCCTCCATGCGAATCAAGTATAATCCTGAGGGCAGGTCGGCGGCATTCCAGGTCGCCTGATGCTTGCCGGCATGCTGCCAGCCGGTGGTGATTTCAGAAACCACCCGACCGGTCAGGTCATAAGCTTTCAACATCACCCAGCCGTCTTCCGGCAGGCCATACTCCAACCGAACCGCCGCGTTAAAGGGATTGGGATACGCCTGTCCTAAGTAGTGCTCTGAGGGAATCATTCCCTCTGCGCACAGGTTTAACACCAGGAATCCGTCAGGCTGATAAACAAGACCTTCCCCGCAGAGGAACTCCAGCGGCTGCAAGTCCATAATCTCGCCCTCAACACCGTTAGTCAGAGCCAAACGGAACGCTTCGCCGGCCCGCAGCCCGTCTTTAGCGTCAGTGCTGCGGTCATCGCCCCAGACAGCCAAGCCGCAGCGGCTCTTGGTAACGGTTCCGCGTCCGACTATACCACCGCGGCCATCCACGGCGATTATCTCAGCGCCTTCCGCTGAAGAACCGCCGACAAAGGCATTCACCAGCACACTCAGGTTCTCGCCGGTTGGATGAATCCCCGCCTGAACGTCATCATCCCTGTCGGCTACCGCCAATCGACCTCCCTCTTCAAGGGGGGGATAATTCAGGATTACAGCGGAATCAACGTTTATCTGATAGCCTTGGCCGGGTCTCCAATTGCTCATGTTGGAGAAATTGAATTCCGGCATTAAGAAGGCGCCTTGGTAGTCCTTGGCGATGTTCACGAGGTCGATGATGGACGACAGCACGTAGAAATCAGGCGCAGACGCTGATAGTTGATAGTCGGGGAAATAAGCGACGAGATTCCAGCCGGCTGTTAGGGGAACGTCGGCATCGAACGGGCGCGGCTCACCGCTCCAGACCGCCTCGACGTCGGCATCCACTGAGACCTGATAGCCTTTAGTCAAATCCCAATAAGGAATGCCGCAGAAACCATATTGGGGCGCGTAAAAGCGTCCTCCGCCGTCCTTCATCACCATAATGTGGTGATGGCCCTCATCGATCCGAAGCTGCTCCGTCATTCGAATCACGTCAGGACCGGGATTGTTGGGATTCTCGTACATCTCAAGGGGGGGGCTGACGTTTATGGATATCATGTTCCAACCCCTCATTAAGGCAACACGCAGCTCCCGCGCTATTTCGCTCACTACACTCATTGTCACAGGAATGACGCTCTGACCGCCGGCGGCGTTGTGGGTGAACACCAAGTCGCCGTGAATCTCGACCTCCGGCATGTTGACCGGATCCAGCGTCAGCACAAACTCCTGGCTGGAACCGGCAGTTACTTGACCTTCCGTAGGTTCTATCTGCATCCAATCCCGCCGCTCATCGAGCTGCCAGATGTCGATGCGGTCTTCGGTGACGTTGTCCACCCCGGCGATGAATACCCAGCTATAGTAATCGTACGCCGAAGTAATGAAGGCGCCCTTGGGTTTTCCGCCGGCTTCGGGATGAAGAAAGCGCACCATCTCGGTATCGGCGTCAGCAATGCGCATCCGGTGAACGAGCATCTCGGTCAGACCGGGCCGATTAAAGATGTACAGGTTGTGACCGGTCGGATCTTCGGGATAGTAAGCCAGACCGTATATGCGCATATTCATGCGGCTCAACCGATTTGCTAAATGCCCCTCCCGGTTGATGCCATAAATATCTGAGGTGGTGCCGCACATGTAGAGGATTCTGGCGTCTGTGTCCCAGGCAATGCCCACGATGGGGTGAGTGGGGGGATCCATGGTTGCCATCAGCTCGCCTTCCAGTGTGAAGCCGTACACCAGATTCTCGCCGGAACCCCACAGCAGCGTCCCATCCCACGCCAGGTCGGTGATGCCGTAGTGGGATTCACCAAACTGGTTAAAGCGGTCGAGCAGTTGAAAATCGCGGTTGAGCACATAAATTACCGGCTGGTCATCCCCTCCGCCCGCCACGTAAAACCGCTCATTGATGAAAACCGCGCTGTAAATGTGAGTGTCGTCGAGGATTTGCGAGGCTGGGAAACTGTCGCGCAGGTCCCAAGGCTCGAAGCCGGCATTTCCGGGATTGCGGCGCTCAACCTGCCAGCGCAAGGGTCCGTTGCCCCGATTGGAGACCGTGAATTCCCTCTCCGTCTGACTGCCGATTAGTACCGCAGCGTTAATTTCATTCACTGAAGACGCAAATTCAGGATGAAGCAGGCAGAAATTGAGTTCCAGATCGCCTCCTTCCTCAAGCATCATCCCGGTAAAGGTGGAGTCGTTATATCCGGGCATGGAGGCGGTGATGTCAAATTCCACCTCCGCAGGCGCATTCTCCATGTCATAAAACCCCTCCTCAGTTGTCAACGCCATAAATCTGTGTTCCGTTATGACGGAGGCGTTGGCGAGAGGCTGCCCAGTGGCGGCGTCAGCGACTACGCCATGGATGCGGCCGGTGGTGCTCAGCATGTTGGTGGTGAATTTTATCGCGCGGCCGTCCTCCAACGGCGATGCTCCGGGGGTCAAGTCACCCCAATAGGTGTAAGTCAAGCCGTCGGATTGGTCGGGGCTGCCGATGCCGACCGTGGCGAAAGGCGTGTCCCAGGTTTGGAAGCAGGAGCGGTTGTCGGTAACGTCGTTGTACTGGAAGACGACATCACCGTCGCCGGTCAACGTTACATAAACGGTCGGGTCATATAAGACGACTTCAAAAGTCTCCAGTGGCTCGTTGACGCCCTGAGGGCCTAACTTGCGCATCTGCGACCATTCTATCACAAAGAGGCTGTTGTTCTCATCGTACCAGGTGTAAATCCCGCCGTTGTTGGTAGTCAGCAGGTCGTCCCAGAAGGGGCAGAGCATGCCCGGCGCCATCATCCCGTCGGGCAGCTTCCGGTTGCGAGCGGTTATTAACTCATGGCAGTCGCCCATCGCCATCCAGCCGTTGGTGCAGACGGTGATTCGGGTGAACTCCTGACCATAGTAAGTGAACCTAAACGGCAGGTCAATCAATACGCTGTGGTCGTCTTCTTCGCAGGTGTCGCTCAGGCTGGTGTTTCGTCCCGGTCCGCGGCGGTGAGGGTCAATCTCAATCCATTCGTAGTCGGGAGCGTTCACCCAAGTTTCATCCTGGTCATCAAGACAGCAGTATCCATAGCGGTCCGGTCCGAACGGCTGCCCGGATCGAGCTTCGCTGACGTTAAACGAAAAGAAGCCCGTGTCAACCACCCCGGCGTCGTTTTCCAGAATCAACGCGAATTCAGCCCTGGAGCCGCCGACATGGAAGAGGTTGGCTGCCACCTGATATGAAGTCTGCGAGAGCCGACGGGAGTTCACTGGAATCGAGCTGAACTGCGCCTGGGGAACAGGCACGCTCACCGTGGGCGTCAAGCTGACCAGCGTGCTTTGCAGTTCACCGCTGGCGATTTCGCCCACGTTTCGAACGTAAATCCTGAAGCGAGCGGAATGGCCAGGCTCCAGCGGGGATCCCACCCAGCTCAGGTTTTCGCATACCAAAACTGAGCCTTGAACCGGCGTCTGAACTGAGCTGACCCACCGCTGCTGACCGCGGACCTCGACCTGGAAGACGGCCTCTTCTTCAGCGGGAAAACCGCCAGCGACGTCCACCACGAAGGTGACGGGCAGTGATTGACCGACGGCGGGCGCGCGGTTGAGATGCGCTTCACCTTCGACGACGGAAAGGTGAGGCATATCGGTGCTAAGGCTGACGTCGAATTCACCGGCGGGGACTTGACTGCCAAGGTTGGCGATGTCGATTGACAACTCAATCCGTTCGCCCGGATTGATGTTCCCATTGCCATTGCCGTCGCTGCTGCCCTGGGCGTCGTCATCGACGTCGAATCCAGCGGCGCCGAGGAAGCGTGCCGCCCGCGCCACCTGGAATTCATGAAGATAGGGCATGATATTGCGGCCGGTGACGGTCAGTTTGATTTCGCCGTTCTGGGTTGTTGCCGGCTCGAGGTCAAATACCGCTTGACCTTCCGAGTCGGTGAGTTTGAGGAACTGGAATCCGCCGGGCTTGTATAGGCACACCCGCATCCCCGGGGCTGGCTCGCCCTCGTCGTCGAAGTTTACGGTCACTGCGAAGCGGGTTTCGCCGGCACGGATGGAACCGGCGTGCTCTACGTCCAGTATGCGCGGCACATTGGTGAATAACTCGACGGCGGGATCACCCATCAGATTGAAAATGTAGGTTTCGCATTCCCAGCCGTCCAGCCCGTTGTTTTCTTCATGGGCGATGTCGTCATAGGGTCCGTAATTCCGGTAGAGGGCTATCTTGGACCACATCAAAGCCCAGCCCTGCCAAGGGATGCCGCAGGCGTAGATGGCGCGAAACGTTTCGGAGGCGATGAGATTGTTGTAAGCTGTGTGGGTTGCGCCGGCGGCTCCGACCGCGCCGATGGCGCCGCCGCGGGTGCTGTAAAGGAACCTTTCGGTGTAGTAGTAGTATGGGTCTGCCTGATGCTCGCCGTAATCGCCGGTGTTGCAGGTCGCCAGCATCACGAACGGAAGCATCCGGTTGTTGCGCAGTTCGTCGGTTTCCGCATGGGTGAAGCCATTCATGCCCGTCCAACCGCGGTATAGGTACAGCGAGAGGCCGTCGGAGAAGTTGTCCCGGATGAACTGGTTGGCGTTGGGCTGCTGATTTTGGGGCGTCCAGTACAGTTCATTGACGCGGGTATAACCGTTGCGCATTATCAGATTCTTGGTCCATCTGCAAAGATCTATGGATGAGGTGCCGGAGCGGGAGTCTCCCGCGACCAACGCAGCGCGTCTCTGCCAGCCGCGTTCTCGTTCAGTTGCGCCCATATAGGGCGTGGACTCATAGTTTATTATTTTGGTAACGATGCCGTTGAGCATGTTAATGTCGCCGAAGACCAAACGGCCCACCGCTGCATCCGGGATTATATCGTCGCCCTCCAGCGTCACGAACAGGTGATCCGATTCGTAGGGGTAGTTCGCACCGCGCTGCATGTTCCAGAACGCCAGGGGGAAATTGCCGTCAGTGTCGCCGCAGATGACCACATATTCCGGCGGCGTGTCCCAATCGTCGTAGGCTGCTTGAATGGCATTTTTAATGGAGGCGGCGCTGGTGTTATCAGCGACGCGGATGATTTCCACAGTCCAGCCCATGCGCCGGCGCCATTCTATCAGCGGCGCCAGAGCCTGAGCCACGTTGTCCCAGTTGCCGGTAACATAGACGATAGATCCGTTGCGGACGCCGTTGTCGCAGCTGGGGGCGGGTGGATTGACCACCAAATTGGCGATGATTTTATCAACGACCTGAGACGGCCGATGATGACAGGCGTCATGGACCAGATTCACCCGGTTTTCATCGCTATTATAATCTAACGTGATGTCGATATGGTCCATCACCAGCAGCTCGCCGGTGCGGGGATTCCAGCGGAAGGGATTTATGACCACCGGTATCAGCCGGTAGCCGCGAAGAATTACCGGCTCGCCCAATCGAGCTGGTTCGGGAGGCCAGAATCCTTCGGAGGCAAGACATTCGGGGGACAGGTCTAAGTTTCGGCTCTTATCATGGGGATCCTCGGATTCAAGCTCAACGTGTCGAGCAGCCGGGCGAATGTGGGGAAGGGTATGCGTCGCAAGGTTTTCATATTTTAGTCGGACTCCCGATTGTGGAGGTATCAACACCATTCGCACCACCGAAGGCAGGTCGGGCCAGCCTTCCGGCGCCGGGCAAGTTTCTTCGCCGATGTCGAACCGACAGCAGAGCGTCCCGTCGCAGGGTATCTCGTTGAGAGCGTACTGGTTCAGGTTGAACTTCAGAGCGGTTTCATCGCCGGAATCGCAGGTGGTTTCAAGGCGGGAATAAACGGTTTCCCCTCTTTGATCCGATGCCTGAATAACCAGAGGGATGAGAAGAAAGAGGGCAACGGGAATGGCAGCCCGAGAACCCAGAGTGAGCCGACGCATTGTTCCTCCACATTTGGGCGAAAACGCCTTTCAGGTGCAACTTGGCGCTAATTCTACCGACACGGCGGCCTTCGAGTACGGTTGAGCATTCGCGGCGGTAAAAAGGAGCAAACCGACTTCTTCGCTGAGAAGGTTTCAAGATTTTAATTTATTCTTATATTATACAAAAAAATAATCCAATCATCAAGCCGTTTAAAGTATGAAGGGACTAAGACAGGTCGTATTAAGGGGTGCATTTTCTTTTTTACAACGGAGGTAATG
>CAZCEM010000035.1:0-11347 GCA_964497555.1 uncultured bacterium | reverse complement strand
GCAGCCATCTATCCCTCGCCGTTTAACGCGACCACGAGAATCCAATTCGGCGCCGACCGAGCGGAGCGAACCCGTCTTCTGCTCTACGACATTACGGGACGGCTGGCGCAAACGGTGTTCGATGAGGTGCCGAGCGTGGGCTGGCATACGGTCACCCTCGACGGCTCACGGCTGGCTTCGGGGGTTTATTGGGTGAAGCTGGAATCGGCCGGGCGGGTGAAAATTGCCAAAACCGCCTTGATAAAGTAGAATGCCCGGTTTTCGTTCTTTAATCGGGAAGCCCGGCAGCTACCGCTGTCGGGCTTCCCTGTAACAGTCCTTTAGTTTAGAGTTCTCTCTTCAGCGGGTGCAACCTGAGGCTTGAATTTAACATCCTCGCCTTGAAAGTGTCAAGGTGTGAAGACCTCAACAACAACATGGACGGGCATCATGCGTTTAACAGCAGTTTTTACAGCGATAATTATCCTTCTTGCTGCTGACGTTTTGACAGCAGCGGTCAATAAAACCGACACAGGGATTCAGGCGAAGCTTTGCTTCGACCTTCAAGAGAAAACTGATTTTCAGGTGACCAGCCGTGGCGGGCAGGGCTTGATGGTGGAGATTTCGCTGCCATCTGCAGTCCAGGCTTTAAATGACGCCGCGGTCCCGTTAATAGCTGAGTCCCCGTCGCTGCCGATGGTGTCTAAGTGGGTAGTGATACCGGAGGGCGTTCGGGCGGCCGCCCGTGTTGACTGCCGGGAGGCTGTAGTCTATCGCGCGGATAAGTTCGACGTCTGGGCTGAAACGGACGCCGCTGCGACATCTTTGCTCTCGTCATCTGAAGATAACGTCCCGGTTAAGCTCGGTCGTCCGGCGAACTTTAGAGGAGTGCGGATGATACCGGTCATGGTTCAACCGCTTCAGGCCGGAGGCGATGGAGCGTCGTTGGTGGAAAACCGCCGGGTGACGGTTAATCTGGACTTCACGGCTGAGCCTCTGGCTGCCTCGTCGTCTGCTCCCAAGCCTTTCAGCCGGCAGCTTTCGCGGATGCTGGACGAAATCACCGCCAATCCGCCTCACCGCGATTTTGCCTTCAATTATCTTTCGCGGATGCTGATTGTATATAACGAAGACCTCGCGGGTCAGGACGTCATGGGCGACATTAACGCCTGGGCGGGCTGGAAGAGACGTCTGGGTTATGACGTCGCTCTCCATGGAGTCGATGTCAGCGGCGACCAGGACGACATTAAGGACGAGTTGCGCGCCTACTACGAGGACATTCAGCACGGTTCGTTGGAGTTTCTGGTTATCATGGGCGCAGACACGCCCTATGTAAATATCAACTCTCCTTACTACTTCCCGCATTACGGTTGGGTCGTACGGGAAGGAGAAAGGGATATTCAGATATTCGGCGACCTTTACTGGGTGACCTTTGAGGGAGACGATTATGTCCCGGAGGTCGTCTTCAGCCGCTTCCCCTGCGCGAACGCTCAGGATCTGTCTTATGCGCTGTCTCGCTCGCGACGGTACGAGCAGAATCCCCAAGGCGGGGATTGGCTGCGACGCTGCGTGCAGACCATCGACCTGGTTATTCTGCCTTTAAAGGACGCGCTGGCGGATCTGGATATAACCTATTGGTCTCAGCGTCGGCTGAGGGAGATGGGTTACACCGCCATTGACACTATCTGGGGGGAAGACAGACCCTTTATCGGCGAACCGATTCAGGATTCCTTCGATGAGGGCGCTTCCTTAGGATTGGGCTGCGGCTGGAACTACGGAGTGGTCAATTATGTGGGCGCGACTAAAGAGATTGACGACATGTCTGAAGTGGGCCGGATGCATCCCTTCTTAATATCCAACGTCGAACATTACACCCAGCCGATATTTGCTGATTTCTTCAACGCCGGAGATGACAACAACGAGAACGGGCTTCTGGCTGGTTTTGGTTTCATTGAACCCGTTGACGGCAACCATCTTGTAGGGCATTTAGTCGGCTGGTCGGTGTGGGGAATGCGTTATCTTCAGGTGTACACCGGCGGTTACTTATTTCAATTCGGGCTTATGCAGTTCATCCCGGTTGAGGAGTACTATGTATCAGGTGAGAACGATTGGGAGGAGATGGGACAGCTTCACTATTACGGCGATCCGACGATTATGATCCGCAACCGGGAACCAGTGGCGCTGGCATCCGACCTTCCCAACTCAGTCAACGCCGGCGCTACATTGCTTCAATTCACCTTGACGGCGGGCGAGGAACCGGCAGCGGACGCCACGGTCAGCGTCATGCAGGAGGGCGGTTTTCACTACGTTACTCACTCAAACGCCGACGGTTCAGTAGCCTTCACCCTTCCGGAGGGTGTTGATCCCGATGAGGCTCTGCTGGTTACCGCCAGCCTTCACAACACCCTGCCCTTGATTGTTGATGTGGGCGTAAGCCAGCCTCGTGTGAACATCGCGCTGGAGGAGGGCGGTTTCGAGGATGAGAACGACGGGCTGTTTATGAATGGTGAGACGGTCGATCTGTCGCTGACGTTCGCCAATCGCGGCAACTCCAACGCGCAGAACCTAACGGCGAGTTTCAGTTCTGACAGCGAATATTTGACATTCTCACGTGAAAACGCAGCGGTGCAGAACATCAACGCAGGCGCGAACGGCACCCTTTCTCAAGCGGTGGAAATGACGTTGTCGCCGGCCTGCCCCGGTGGGACGCTGATTCAGGTGCGGATAGACGTGACTTCCGGCAACGACCATTGGCAGCATGCCTTCGACCTCATTTCCTCAGGCCCGGGGCTGATTCCCTCGAACATACAGCCTCGGAACATCGCCCCGCGTTCTCAAGGCGGGCTGGCCATCACCTTAACTAACGTCGGTGACGGAGCATCCGACTCCTTGACTGCAATACTGACCACCTCCACGCGCGGTGTGGAGATTATCAACGGCGAGCGCGGCTATCCCGTAATTCCCGCCGGAGAAGCCCGTGCTGCCGACGGCGAATTTATCCTCGCTTGCAGCGACCATTTTATACCCGGGAATCAGTTGGATTTAAGTCTGGTTTTGACCAGCCAGCGCGGATATGAGCAGACCATTCCTATCAGCTTTGGGCCCGTCGGGGAGCCGGCGTCCGATGATCCTTTGGGTCCTGACGGGTATGGATATAACTGTTTCGACAGCGAAGACAATCGCGACAACTGGTCGTTAGCACCCAATTATCGCTGGATGGAGGTCAATCCCTTTGTGGTGGGTGAGGAAGACCATTACCAGGGGCAGTTGGTGCAGTTCCCCTTTGCCATAGTTGATTCCTCGATTGACCTTAGCAATTGGGACGACTGTCAGCGGATTCCGCTGCCGTTCACCTTCACCTATTACGGTCAAGAGTATGACACGGTTGTGGTTTCCACGAACGGCTGGATTTCCATGGGCAGCGAAATAATGACCTACCGCTCTGACCTGCCTTGGCCTATCCCGGGAATCGGCGGACACGATGCGCAGATAGCCGCCTACATCGCTGATTTGAAGGTATATACCGACATCTTCGACCGGACGGTGGGAGTGTTCACCTACTACAAGACCGATGAGGACTTGTTCGTAATCGAATGGAGTCAAATTGGGGTGGTGAATGAGTTAGAATCGATGTTGAACTTCGAGGTCGTCCTGTATGATCCTGAGATTTACTCAACGCCTACCGGCGACGGCGAGATTGCAATCCAATATAAGGCTGCAGAGATATTGCGAGGCCCCGACCTTGAGTATCCCTATCCGCTGATCGGCATCCGGGGCCCTGACGGCAACGACGGCATCATGTATTCCTGGCGAAACAACGAGTATGCGGAACATCTGCAGCTCGGCAACCCTCCCGTGCAGGCTGTTGAAATTCATGATGAATTCGCGCTGCTGTTCACCACGGCTGTTCAAATGGAACAGGGTTCAGCTCACGGGCGCATCGTCAACGCTGACGACGACCAGCCCATTGCTAACGCAGCGATTGACCCGATCCGGGCGTCGGAAGTCATAACGTTGAACGACGGCAGTTTCCGGTTTGACAATCTCCGCGCGGGTCATTACCACGCGTTGGTGACCGCTCATGGATTCAGCGATTATGGATTTAATTTTGAGATTCTCGAAGGGCAGGACATTGAATTGCCTTTGATCCGGCTGCTGCATCCGACGCCTCGCCTACGCAGCGATCTGCTCGAGTACTCACTGCGACCTGATACAACATCCAGAGTGCAGGTCTGGGCTTGTCTGGAGAACACTGGCACCGGCTCATTGAACTACTCCGCCGAGGTTCGCTACGAAGATGGCTCAGCGCCCAACTTTAATATCATTCAGCAGTTGCACATGGACCGCATTGCGGTCAATGGCGCAGCCAACAGCAGGATACGCGGTTACGCACCGACATTCGCGCTGGAGCTGAACTCATACTTCATCCCGGTGATTCATCGAGGCTCTCGGACTCGTTACATCTCCGTCGTCAGTAAAGAGGGACAGCAGACCGGCGTTATCCCGCAGCCCATTCCTGCGAATAACGACGCGGTTCTGCAAGCCTTGGCGTGGGATGGGCAGGCTTTGTGGGGAGGTTATATGACGACCGATTCTCTTAATCCCATCATGATGGTGCGTTTTTCCACCGAAGGAGAATCGCTGTTCGCATTTCAGACGCCTTTCGCCAACATAAGCAGCCTGCCGGTAGTGTATAGTCCTCAGCGCAACTCTCTGTTCATAACTGAATGGAATGAGGACTTCTATGAGTTTGACCTTGACGGCAATCTTATTCAGCGTTTTGACTTCAGCATACCTGGTCACATCCCTGAGATATCAGGTTTTGGCTGGAATCCGTACGATTTCGACGGCATGCCGCTGTATGCCGTTGACCAGTGGCAGTCGGGCGATGAGCTGAGGTCCATGAGCATATTTAAAATCAATCCGGCGACCGGTGACAATCGGTTGCTGCAGCAGGTTGATTTCAACCACGACATCTTGCCGGGCGCGGCTTGCGGCGTGTCGGTTGTGTTGGATTACAGCGCCGACCGAAATGCCATCGTCACAGTTCAACAATATGGACCTCGCGGGACTCCCAGCGACTCGCTGGTGGTGCGGGAGTTGGGCTTGGACCTGAACTTCATGGTGCCCAACAGCTTTCATGCGATGAGCGGCATCGTTCCCGCCGGCGGTTTTCAATGGCTTGGTTTCGAGGCGGCCGGCGCCGGGCGGGCGCACGGCTCGGAGGCGCGCTGGTCCTATTACGTCACTCACAATGGCGCGGAGGCGCCTTTGTTGGCGCGGATGGTGCTGCGATTCGACTCCACCTCCGGCATCAACGCCGGGGGGGAAGCGCTGCCGTTGGAATTCGGACTGCAATCCATATACCCCAATCCCTTCAACGGCGTGACGCGGATAAACTATGTGGTCAGCGAGAGAATCCTCACGCGGATTGCTGCTTATGACTTGCAGGGGCGTCTGGCGCAGGAGCTGTACAAAGGCGTGCCGGAAGTCGGCGAGCATTATCTTTGCTGGGCGGGCGGGGATTTGCCCTCAGGCGTGTATATAATTCGGATGGAGTGCGCGTCAGCTTCGCATTCTCGGAAGGTCTTGCTGATAAAGTGATTGCCGCAGACGCGATTGGCGTTGAAGCCCGGTCCCCAAGGCCGGGCTTTGACTTAGAACCAAGAGTAAAGAGCCAAGAGCGAAGAGCCAAGAGCCGAGGAATTGTATTTCAGAAAGCAACCCACGTTGACCGAGTAGGTTGGTTGACTCGATCGAGGTTTCCTTCTGTAACGCTGCCTTCCAGGCAGCGGGTCTTGCCGCTGAGCCGTCTGGAAGACGGCGCTGCGCCTGATATTAATGTACATGCTTCAGTTCTTTGCGCCCAGCCGCAGCGCTCGCTCGCCGAACCGCTCCTGAACGGCTGACAGGGCTTGGAGAGCCTTGCCCATTCTATCCGGGGCAAACGAGGCTTCGCTGGAAGAGGCCGCGGCGGCTCCGGTCAGGGGGTGCTCCCACAGGTCCATCTGCTCGCCGCAGGCGACCAGTTCCCAAAACGTCAGTTCCACCCGGTGCACCCTCACCCGCCGCGAACGGATGCGCTCAAGGACTTCCGACGCTTCGCGGATCCACAGGCGGCTGCTGGATGTGGGTTGGCGCAGGGCGCTCGAACCAGCCGTAGTACGTCCGTCGCTGTAGGCGAGGCGGACCACCAGCCGCCGCGCCGCCCGCCGCGTCCTTTGCAGCTTGAAGGTGGCTTCCAGCGCGAGGCTGCGGGCGACGGCTTCGATTACATCGCCGTCGTTGGTGTCTTCGGCGAGTTCCTCCGTGGAAACCACACAGGGAGGCGCGCTGGGAGGCAGCACCGGAGCGTGGTCGATTCCCCTTGCCTGCCGCGCGAGCATCGCGGCGCCCGCGCCCAGCGCCGCCGCCAGCGCCTCGAATTCAATCTCGCGTATTTGACGAATGAGCATAATGTTCAGCTCACGCAGCGTCGTCATTAACTTCTGGTCCACCGACGGCAGGACGTTGACGCTGTGCGGCGCCAGAAAAGGCTCCTCCCGCCCCGATTGCACCTCCATCAAACCCTCCGGATCCGCGTCAATCGCCGCCACTCGGCTGACCAGCTTGTTGACTGCCAATCCCGCGTCGGCGGGCAGCCGCAGTTCGAGAATAATGCGCTCCCGTATCATCCGCACCGCGGGGAGCGCGCCGCCGAACAGCCGGCCGCTGCCGCTGAGGTCGAGATACGCCTGCCCCAGGCGTGACATCTCGCACAGCGGGGTGTAGTCCGCCAGCGCCTTCTGGATTGCGGTGGAAGCGCGAGCCTGGAGCGAGTCGTTGGGTGACAGGTTCACCAGGTCGCGGCACAGACGGCGCGCCGTGAACAGGGGCATTCCGGAGCGGATCCCCCACGCGCGCGCCTCCGGCGACACCGCCAGACAGCGCGAACGCTGGGAATCCGACGACGCCATCACCACCGGACGACCGCGCAGACGGCGGTTCACGACCCGCTCAACCGCGATGGGGAAGTGAGGGATGCCGATGAATGCTATGGAACGGGCAGACACTGCTGGTGAATTAAGAATTGAGAATTTGACAGGTGAAAGTGAAATATCCCTGTACTTTTGTACAGTAATATACAGTGGGGAAAGGGGTGTGTCAATAGATTTTTGGAAGATTAAAATACATTCGTTTAGTATTTTTGATATTTCCGTCGCACCGCTAAAATTGGTTGTTGAGAGTTCTTTGAAGTGTTCACATGTCGCTTGACATTCGTCTTTGCGAATCAGCCGAAGGCTGTGGAAGCAATCTCTTTGAGATTGCTTCGCTTCGCTCGCAAAGACGGATAGCTTCTGAGACTCTATTGCCCCTTTAGTCCTGACACACACGCCATCGCGGCGAAAGCCTCTCCCTCGCGACGGAAGGAGGAGTATTTCGGGTTGCAGCAGGTGCAGACGCCGCTGTCAGTTATGTGGTCCCGCGCCAATCCCAGACGGCAAAGCTCGGAGATTATGAAACGGGGCAGGTCGAGGAAGACGCTGTCATTCGATTTGACGAGGCAGAGAGCCGGGAAACGCGACGCGACCTCCAGCCCAACTCGGTAACAGCAGACATGAATGCTGGGTCCGATCCAGGCGAAAACGTCAGCGGCTGAGGTTTGACTGCATGAAAGGAAGGTGTGAACGAGGCTCTCAATGATGCCTGCTGCCAATCCCCGCCAGCCGGCATGCGCTTGACCGAGTGTCCGGCTCTTCGGTTCATACAGCAGGAGCGGCGGGCAGTCGGCGTGGGTGGTCAGCAGCAAAACGCCCGGGTGGGAAGTGACCAATCCATCGATGCCTGGCAGCCAGTCGCGCTCGCGCGCTCCTCGTCCGCAATGCCGAGCATCGACGATTGCAACGCTGCGTCCATGGACCAGCTCACCCGCGACCACCCGGTCCAGCGAGAATCCCGACTTTCGCAAATACCGTTCCCTGTTGGCAGCCACCTCCGAAGGAGAGACCTGCTTGAACGACATTTGACCGTCCTCGCGCCGAGAGAAAGCAAGGTGTATGCCATCAAGCCAAGGAGGACCGGTATTAAGGGATTTAGTTGAATAAGCCGTCATAGGAACGCTTGGTTAAAATATTACTGGTTGCAGATTCAATTGGTCATTTGCTGTCATTTTCTGGGAAATGACAGCGAGGAGGAGTTCAAGATAAAAACAGCAGCAAACAGCAAAAAAATCGGGAGTTTTTCAGCAGATCCTAATTAACCGCCCTGAACAGAAAACCCGCGTCATTCAGCGCGGGTTCCCGAGAAAGAATTCCTTTTCTCGAAGATTACTGGATGACGAAATTCAACGAAGCGCCGCATCGTGAGCATAGATTTCCATCCAGACCGACAATCTCGACATGATTGAGTGAGCGTCGAATCAGCAGTTCTCCGCAATGAGGGCAGTAACTGCTCTGTCCTTCGCCGCTCCAAAGATTCCCGAGATAAACGTAGTCGAGGTAAGTTCGCGCTGTTTTATAAGCCTCACTCATAAACTGCAAATCTGTCGGAGGCTCGTCGTACTTGTTGGCAGGGAAATAGCGTATCAGGTGCAGCGGAATGGCTCTATCGATTTCAGCTACCCATTTCACCAGCAGTTCCAGCTTGTTAAGGTCAGTTGAGACGCCGGTAACCAGCAGATGGGTTATTTCCAGATGCTTGCGGGATTCATAAACGATTTTAATCGTCCGCTCAACGTCCTCCAGACGTCCACCGCAGAAGTGTCGGTAGCAGTACTCTTCCTTGCTCTTCAGGTCGATGCTGAAGGCGTCGGTGAACGGCAGCAACTCCCTCAGCGGAGCCTCGTTCACGAAGCCGTTGGAGATGAAGACATTGCGCAGCCCGCGTTCGTGCAGAATCCGACCGGCGTCGCGGGCGTACTCAAACCACACCAAAGGCTCGGAATAGGTGTAAGCCACGCCCAGCCCGTCCACCGCATCAACCATGTCCGCCAAGGCTTGGGGCAGTATCAGTCTGGTCGGAGTTACAGCCTGTGAGAAATGATGGTTCTGACACCATTTGCACTTGAGGTTGCAGCCGTTTGGACCTACAGACAGGATCTCACAGCCGGGGAAGTAGTGGTACAAGGGTTTCTTTTCGATGGGGTCGAGCAGGAGAGAGCAGATCTGACCGTAATTGGTGGCGATGATCTGCCCGTCGATCATTCTGCGGCCTCCGCAGAGTCCTTCATCGCCTTCTTGTAAAGCGCAGTCATGGGGACAGAGTCGACAGACCAGCCTGTCCTTTTCCCAGAACTGAAATTCGCCCTTTACAACCGGTTGCAGGTCGAGCATTTTCAGGGGAGGGGACAAAAGCATGTAAAACCTGACAGATGGACAAATAAGCTACGAGCCAAAACTTTTCATGTTTGCGCTAATGGCATTACTCCTCCCCCGGTCGTGCATTTTCTCTTCTAAAACGTTAAACGAAGGAAAAAGCTGACAGTTGGCAAAAAAATAGGTCCTAGGAATGAGTGCTGCAAGAGGTCCTCATCCTGCAGCTAAACAGGGTTACACCGCTGGATGCGTGCACCCTGCGACAGACTCTGAAAGAGAAGGCTCGCCGGTCGTCGAAAAACATACCCGCACTCACAAGGGGATATTTCCATGCCGTTTGCGGGGATTGGAATCAACCTTGTTTTCCAGCATTGCGAAGGCGTCAATCAGCTTGGGACGCGTGAAGCGCGGTTCGATTACATCGTCGATATAACCCCTCTCGGCGGCGATATAGGGATTGGCGAACTTCTGGATGTATTCGTTTTCAAATTGCTTGGCGGCGGTTTCGGGCTGGTCGGATCCGGCAATCTGCCGGGCGAAGATTATCTCGACGGCACCTTTGGGTCCCATGACCGCGATTTCTGCTGAAGGCCAAGCCAGATTCACGTCCCCGCGAATGTGTTTGGAGTTCATCACGTCATACGCGCCGCCGTAAGCCTTGCGGGTGATGACGGTCACCTTGGGCACGGTGGCTTCACAGTAGGCGTACAGCAGTTTCGCGCCGTTCAGTATAATGCCCCGCCACTCCTGGTCGGTGCCCGGCAGGAAGCCCGGGACGTCCTCGAAGGTCAGGATGGGGATGTTGAAGGCGTCGCAGAAGCGGATAAAACGCGCGGCTTTGCGAGAGGAGTCTATGCTCAGCACACCCGCCAACACCGCCGGCTGGTTGGCTATGATGCCGATGGATCGACCCGCCAGCCGCGCGAAGCCAACGACAATACTCTCCGCCCAATGCTCATGCACCTCCATGAAATCGCTGTCATCAACTACTCGGTGGATGATGTCTTTAATGTCGTAGGGCTTGTTGGGATGGTCAGGGATAATATCGTTGAGTTCCGGGTTGGTTCGGTTGGAGGGGTCGCTGGTCGCTTGGACGGGCGGCTCATCGACGTTGTTGGAGGGTATGAACGACAGCAGTCGCCGGATGCCTTGCAACACTTCAGCTTCGTTATCGAGCGCAAAGTGTGCCACGCCGCTCTTGGTGGCGTGGGTGTCGGCCCCGCCCAGCTCCTCGGAGGTTACTTCCTCGTGGGTGACGGTTTTGACAACCTTGGGTCCGGTTACGAACATATAGGAGCTGCCGCGCGTCATAAATACAAAGTCGGTGATGGCGGGCGAATAGACGGCCCCGCCGGCGCAGGGGCCCATAATTGCGGATATTTGTGGCACCACACCTGAAGCCAGCGTATTTCGCAGGAAGATGTCAGCGTAAGCCCCTAACGACACCACGCCTTCCTGCACCCTCGCGCCTCCGGAGTCGTTGATGCCGATGACCGGCGCTCCAACCTTCATCGCCATGTCCATGATCTTGCAGATCTTTGCTCCGTGGGCTTCAGCAAGAGAACCCCCCATGACGGTGAAGTCCTGCGAGAACAAGAACACCAGCCGGTCGTTTATCCGTCCGTATCCTGTTATAACGCCGTCCCCGGCGGGCCTGTTTTTCTCCAAATCAAAGTCGTGCGACTGATGGCGGACCAGCATGTCAATCTCGGTGAAACTGCCGGGATCGAGCAGCAGGTCGATTCTTTCGCGGGCGGTGAGTTTGCCTTTGTGGTGCTGGCTGTCGATGCGCTCCCGGCCGCCCCCTAAAAGGGCTTCTTCTTTTAGCCGAGCCAGCTCAGTGAATTTATCTTTCATCCCTTGACCGATAGTGTTCTGTTGAAAAAAGGCTCCCGCTGCCGTGTAGTTCGGCCCTCCCGCCCGACGGGGCGGACTAAAAGAGTCTGTCTGATAATTCGGAAATGAATGCTGAAAATCCCGACCACTGTCATTTCCCAGAAAATAGCCCCCTCTTACCGCGTAGGTCGGGCGTCTCGCCCGACATTTCCCCCCTGCTTGCAGGGGGGAAATACAAA
>CAZCEM010000034.1:0-11370 GCA_964497555.1 uncultured bacterium | reverse complement strand
AAGTAGGTGAGATATCGCCGCCGGTCCACACTAAGTACGGCTATCACCTGATCAAGATGATAGACCGTCGCTCCCGGGGGCTTGAGTTCAACACCTCGCACATTCTCGTCAAGTGCACCCGCCGCGCCGATCCGGCTGAATCCACCGCCGCCTACGAGCGGGCGGCTGTGATTCTCAATGAAGCCAAGAAGAAAGGCGCCGATTTCGCGCAACTGGCGCGCCGGTACAGCGAAGATGACAACACCTGGGTCAACGGCGAAGTCGGTTACATTCCTCGCGGATCCATGCCGAGCGAGTATTGGGAAGCCCTGTTCGACGCTAAGGAAGGCGACCTAATCGGACCGGTTCGGACCTATAAAGGCTACCATGTCATCAAGCTTCATGAGCGCCGCGACAATCCGCCGACCTTGGACGACAAAGACGAACGCGAGCGCGTGCTGTCCGCCATGTCCCGAATTTACCGCGACCCCCTTAAGGTTATGGCTGAAGCCTACCTTGACAGCGTCAAAAATGCTTTCGAGATGAAGTATGTCCCTGAAACCGAAAAACTGCTGCTGAAGAAGCTGAACGACAAAGACGCTCCCAGCAACATGAACCGGTTTAATTCCTTCACGGCTGAAGAACGCGAGAAATTCATCGTAACCGACAAACTGGGCGGGCTGAAGATAGACGACTTGGCGCAGATGTACGGCGAGAACGCCTTCCCGCCGCAGTACCGCGACGAGCACGCATTCGTCGTGGAGATGGTTGAGCCCATCCTGCTCCCCAAATATCTCGGTACTTTGGCGCGGGAGCAGGGCTATCTTAACCGACCGGATGTGTTGGAGGATGGTCAGCGAGCCCTCGACAACGCCATGCTGCCCGAGATCGAACGCGAAATAATCTTTGACAAAGCTGCACCTACCGAGAAAGGCGTCAAGGAATACTACCAGAAGAATATCGACAAATACACCATACCCCCCAAGGCGACGGTGACCGAGATTCTGGTTTCCGACAAGCAGTTCGCGCAGGACCTTCTGGATCGGATAAAGAAGGGCGAGAGCATCGAGAAGCTGGCGCGGCAATACACGCAGCGTCCGCAGGGCAAGCGCACCGGCGGCAAGATGGAGGGATTTCCGCGCGAGAAGTACGGCGCCATGTCTCAGCGTGCCTTTGAGATGAAAATCGGTGAGACTTCGGGCGTCATCGACAACGGCGGCGGCATGTATTCCATTATCAAGCTGCTCAACAAAACCGAGCAGGTGGTTCAGTCGCTCGACAGCTCCCGCCGTCAAATTGAATCCGATCTACGCTTCGAGACCCAGAAGGACATGAAGGAGCAGTGGATTCAGGAGTTGCGCAAGAACTACCATCTGGTCATCAACAAAGACGTCATCAAGGCCGTGTGGCCGCTGGTGGAGCAGCTTCCGCAGCCGATGGTTGACGAGCGCAAGCAGTGGCAGGATGACCGCAAGTCCGCCGGCGATCGAGCTGCCGCCAAGCGTAAAGCTGACAGCGAGATAAAGATGAAACTGAAGCCGGGCTCGACGCAAACCTTCCGCCGCGACGGCAAGGACATCCAAGTCAAAATAGGTGAACCTCGCTACGTCAAGGACGGCAAAGAGATCGACCCCAACAAATCCAACATCAAGTTGACGCCAAAGGGGAGATTGGAGGCGAAGGACGGCTCCAAGCCCACTATCAAGCTGAAACCCAAGGAAGGATCCGGCAAGAAGTAAGCAAAACTTAAGGGAGACGGTCGGCGGTTTCAGCGCCGACCGTCTTCACTCTACGCGCAACTGACGTTCGGAAGTCGTCTAAGCAGCATCAGGCGTAATTTGCGATATAATTGACATCTTAAATTCAAATACATGGAGGATCACTATGAATTTGATAGCCGAAATGTCATGGATTGAAGTGCAGGAATACCTAACGTCCGACGACCGGGTAATTCTGCCGTTGGGCGCGATTGAGGAGCACGGCCGCCATCTGGGGCTGGGCACGGACTCCATCGAAGCGGAAACTTTAGGACAGCGTGTGAGCGTTGATACCGGCGTCATTCTGGCGCCGACTCTCAACTACGGCATGTCAATGCAGCAAATGGGATTCCCCGGCACCTTGTCGCTGCGACCCGCCACCTTGATTACGGTTTTGGAGGACATCATTCGCGCGCTTTATCATCACGGGTTCCGTCGAGTATTCATCCTCAACGGACATGGAGGAAATCGGTCGCCGCTCTACTGCGCGATCCAAGACATAGCCCAGGATCTTCCCGCTTTAAAGGTGAAGATTTTTGAATGGTGGATGAACTTGGAGGTGAATCGGATTATTGTCGAGCAAATGGGCGAGCAAGCGGGATCTCACGCCTCCTTCGCAGAAACCGCCTTTATGATGGCGGTGAGACCGGAAGCGGTGAAACTTGACCGTCTGACCGGTCGAGACGCGCCGGTGCAGTCGTCGTGGGAAGTTACCACCGTCAACAACTTCGCCTCCCGGTATCCCGACGGGATTATGGGGCTGAACCCCCACTCGGCGACGGCGGAAGCCGGGGAGGCGCTGCTGCGGAAGGCGGTCGAAATCTGCGTTAAGGAATTGAAGGAATGGTGAAGGAAGTATTTTAACGGCGCTCGCAGCGAACTAAAAAGAAATAGCCTCCGTCCAACTCGTCCATACCGTCCATTTCGTCCACCCCCCCCTACGGTCGGGCTGGAAGCCCGACCCACGCGTCTTTCAGGGGCTGTTATCAAGGTAATTTAGGGCGGGAATTCACCTGACAACCGAAGCGCCTCTTAACTTGTCGATTTCTATCTTTTTTTGATACAACTCGGACTTGACATCAACCTCCTTCAGCAGCGCTTCTTTTTGTTCCGTCCACACTTTGAGGAAATCCTCACACGCAGCACCTCCTAATTGCAGGCTCTTTTTAGCGGACTGTGTTTTATCCTTCACCAAAGGAATCATCTCCTGCCGGTAAAATTCACACCGCTCAAACGCTGATTTAATCTCTTGCTCCAGACGGAGGTAATCGGCCGTCAGCGTGAGCTGGACGTCCGCCAATTCCGCCTGAGCGCGGCTTAAATCCGCCTGGGCGGCTTGAATCCCCCCTACGCCGCCCCATCCGAACCACACCGGGATGGTCATTTCCAGTTCGAAAGCCCAAGAGTTCCGGTTGGGCCGGTCGAGCCGGACTCGGTCGAAGTAAGTCAACTGCAACTCCGGCAGCCAATCATATTTCGCCGAAGTTTTCCGCCACTCGCGAAGGCGCAGCTCTGTCTTAATCTCGACGATTTGAGGATTGTCGAACAGCGGCTTGCCTGCTGCCAACAGAGTTGTGTCGATCGGATCCGACTCCAGCGGGGATATTAATTCGATTTCATCCGCGGCGAGGTTGAGCAGTTTAGCCAGATGAGTCATTGAAGCCGCATTGGACCGCTGTACAGCCAGATACTTCAAATTCGCCTGCCGCGCGTTCACCCGACAACCGCGCGCGTCGAGAGGCGAATACTCCCCCCGCTCGCCCATCGCCTGTATGCGCTGACAATAAACATCCAGGGTATCGCGGTAGTCCTTTAGTATTCGGGTTCTCTCAGCCGAGGCCCAGGCCTCCAAGTATGCCTGTTTGACGGCGGCTTCCAGATCCAGCAGGATTATGCGGCTTTTAATCTGAGCCCGACTCACCGACAAATCCGCGCCCTTAACATCCCAGACGTATTTGAGGGGGAAATCAAACTCCTGAGAGAATCCCACTCGCTTCTCCTCATAGGCGGCCATTCCGCTGCCGGAGGGGATATCGTCCCAGCGGATGAACAACTTCGGCGGGGGTAGGGCGGCGGCGCTGCGGCGCTCGCCTCGGGCTTCATCGACAACCGCCGCGGCAAGCTGCGACTGAGGGTGTGTGAAAAGCGCGCGCTGAACCGCTTGCGCCACGGCTATAGGCGCCGCCGTCAGCGGTCGCGCGGTTGTCATTAAAACAAACACCGCCAGAAACAGCCGCATGTTTTTCAGGCTCATATTTTTACAGTTAGCCCTTGAAGTTTATTCCACCTGAATCTCGGCGTCTTTCGTTTCCAGCCCGCTAACAACAAGAGGCTCGCCTTCCGAATCGTAGAAATAGAGTTCATCACGCATGATCCGGATTTCGCTGGATCCGACTCCTTCGCCCCGAAAAGTCAGGACACAAAAAGTGCCTGACAGTTCTCCTGGGGCTGGGATCGGGACGCTGGAAAGGGATAGATGGATGGTCGAATCGACGCTTTCGACAAACAAAAGAGCGTCCGGACCGAAATAATCATCCCTATGCAGTCCCAGCGAGTCCGAGAAGGAGACAATTTCGTCGTTGAAGTAAATTTGAAGGCTGACAGCGAAGACCGGCGCGGAAAAATCGTCCATCTTCAGCGTTAAACTCGCCTCCCGCCCAAGGCCGACATGGACTGACACCGGCTCGAAACGCAGGCGGGGCGCGGACTCCTCCGGCGGGCTGGCGGGATTTTTATCGCAGCCGGCGAGGAAAACCGACATAAGAAAAAGAGAAGTCAAATAAATTCGCACCGACGGATCCTCACCTGCATAAAATCATCCTTCGCGCATACGAGCGGTTTGGTGTCTCCAGGCGGTAAAAATAGACCCCGGCAGGGAAATTTAAACCGTCCCAGCAGCAGCGGTGAAAACCCGGCCGCAGAACCTCCCCGTCTATCGGCACCGCGACAGTCTGCCCTAAGTCATTATAGACCGTCAGCCTGACGGACTGCGCCTCATCCAAACAGAAACCGACTTCGGCGCTTCGGTTGAAGGGATTGGGGTAGTTCTGATAAAGCGCGCAGCCGGCCGGGAAGGGATTGTCAAAGCCCAGGATGGCTCGGAGCAGCGACTTAATGGCAAGAACAGCTTCACTCTCTCCGGAAAGCGAATTATAGATCGCGCGGAACTGCTCACAATGCTGGTCGAGAAGGGAGACGTCATTGATATCTATCTCAAAGGCGGAGACGCCGCCGTCATGCTCTCGGCCCCAGTTCACGCCGATGCCGATAAGGTCTTTTTCATCCACCAGCCCGTCGCCGTTGACGTCAGCGTAAGTGGCTGCAGGAGGATCCCACAGCGCGGCTCGTTGAGCCGCCCAGGCGAAGGTCATACAGCCGCGCCGAGTGCCGCTTGTTAAAAAATAAATCCCCAGCGGCAGCACATCGAACTCATTGACCACACCGTTGTCGTCGGTATCCCCCGGATAGACCTTCTCCTGCGACAGTTGCGCTGTAATATCAGCGTTTCTCGCCCGGGAAAACGACTTGAGCCCCGGAATCACCCTCCCCAGCTCCAGAAACACGTCATTCTCTGTGCCTTCAACGAAATAACGGTAATCATACAGCTTATTCGCATCCGCCTCGACTGCGGCGTCAATCATAGGTTTCAAACGGTCAACCATAGCCGCCACCGAATCCGCTGCTGCCGGTCCGGAGATGAGGTCCTCAATGTGCCGCCAATAGGCCTGCTTAAGTTCGTCTGTCTCAAGGACTCTTTTAATTAGCGGCCTTTGATTGAGGTTGGAGGTCACGTCGATATCTTGGGTTATCATATTCCAGTTGTTCTTGAACACGCCGAACGACTCATTGAGGTCCCAGGCGATAAAATTGAACCGACCGGTGGTCCGGTCGTCGTACAGATAGAAATTGCGTCCGGAGCCCGTATAACTGTCGAAATTGGATAGAACCATGTTGAATGCCAGCAGCAGGACGACGTTGTCCACATTCAATCTACCGGACATCGTCTCTGCAAAGGCGCTTCGAGGCGTGTTGTTAAGCGCGTCCAGCAGGGAAATCACCCCAGACCAGTCATCATCGTCCCGGTTTGTCTTCAGCTTCAATTCAGCGTCGTAATCATCTTTCCGGTCTCCGTGATACTTAAGCGTCGCGCCGTCGTTGGAGGCTTTGTAGAGATTGAAGCCCGGGTCGTCGAAGCTTCTTATGAGGAACTGCCGGTCTATCTGCTCTAAGAGCACATAGAAGCCAATCAACTCGTCGTCCACGTAAAGATTGGCATAGCTGGTTCTCGGGGCGGGGAGGTAACGCCTGGCGATTGCCAGCGAGATAGTCTCTCGCATGAAGGTCGGGTCGCTGATGCCGTTGCTGAGGTTCAACTTCAGCAGGTCGTACAGGGTTTGATTTTCTTTGTATTTGTCGAACCGAAACTTGAAGGGCTTCTTGCGGGTGCTTCGCGAGAGCGTGTAGGAGGAGTTGCCCTTGTAGCGAACGCCGACGCTGTCAAGGACGATGGCGTCGTCAAAGGTCAGCCGGACGGGCATGTATTCCTTGTCAAGCACTTCAAAGTGATACTTGAGCTGGCTCTCCCAATCGACACGATAGAAATGCAGCCTGATATTATGGATAGTAACATCGTCGAATACATAGCGGCTGGAATCGGCTTCTCCCCGATTCCAGCCGTCATTGGGAGCCGCGAAGGTGGGCGTCATCTCATAGAAGTCCCCGCTCCCGTCCGGCCAGCGCCCCAGGCTGACGTCCGCTGTCCGCGCTCCGAAGGCGATTTTGTCAACAATACCCGCCTGAGAGCTGACAAGGTAGATTATATCTCCAGAGGCGGACAGCTTAAAGCTGGCGTGGAGTCCCGGCTGCTTTTCATCGTCATCCACCCAGACGACGAGGAAGCCGCGAGGCGCGATAACGGTATCGGGAAAAGCCCAGCGGTTGAGTCTGGCATAGTCGTCCGACAGGAAGTAGCCGCTTAAAGAAACCGCCTGACTGCTGTTGTTGTAGAGTTCTATCCAGTCGTTGTATTCGCCGTTCTGGTCCGCCACCGTCGCGTCGTTCTTTGCCATGAACTCATTGATTGCCACATCACTGGCGAACGAGGCTTTCACAGAAAGCAGCGCAATCAGCAGCAGCATCAACGATTTCGACTTCAGTCCCTTCCAGACGGCATAATGGACAGTCCTGTTTATCACAAACGAATGAAGCCCCTTTTCAACAGATAAAATGGCTCTTGTATAAGGTTGACGGATGGATTGCGGCGATGCCGTGTTCACTATTCCACCGGCAAAACGACTCGGAAGCCTATGAAATAGTATTGGTAATCAGGCACCATAAAGGTCCTGTTGGCTGAACGAAGATAATAGGGGAAACTGCCCCAACTGCCGCCTCGAACCGAGTTCCAGTCGCCGCTGGCGGGACCGGTCGGATCGACCGCCGCGCCGTCGCTGTACTCCCCATACCAGTCGTTGCACCACTCATAGAGGTTGCCGGCCATGTCGTATAGTCCATAGGCATTGGGCATCTTGGAAGCGACCTGATGAGTGCCGAAGAAATTGTCGTCTCCGGCGACGAACTCCCAGGCATTGGAATACCACACCGCGTAGCTGTTGAATTCAGCGGTGTCGGCCGGCGTCTCCGGGTAAGGATCGCACTGCTTTCCCCAGAAGAAATCCGCGCTGGATCCCGCGCGGCAGGCATATTCCCATTTGGCTTCGGTCGGCAGCCGGTAGCCGTTTTTGGTGAAGTCAACGGAAACGCCTTCCAATTGGCACAGGTTGCCGGGGGTGCCGAGAATCGCCGTATATGTATAAACCGAGTCCAGTCCGTCGTGTCGGCTGCGCGCGTTGCAGTACAGCGCTGCGTCGCCCCAATAGACCTCAAAGGCGGGATGACGAGCGCCTGCGCCATAGGAGACATTCCAATTGGGAGTGGTGTAGCCGGCGTATGAGACTGACATCAGCGCCTCGTAATCGCCCTGCGTGACCTCGGTGGTGTCCATCCAGAAGTCATGCGTGAAACTGACGGTGTGGACCGGCATTTCATCCGCTGATCCGGTGGCCGAACCCATCTGGAAGCTCTGGTCCTTGGCATGAATGAGAACCATTCCCAGGGGTTTGCCGATGGTGATGTTGACCGTCATGGAGTCGCACTTGCCCGAGAGCGAGTCGCCGGCGATGAGCATAACGCCATATACAGCCGCATTATGAAAGATATGGACCGGATTCTCCTCGGTTGAGGCACCGCCGTCGTCGAAATCCCATTGATAATGGTTGGCGTTTTCCGAATGGTTGGTGAAGGTGATGACCGCCGGCGCCATGGTCGAGCCGCTCCAGGTGAAGTCCGCCACCGGATTATTGGCAGGGCTGCCATTGGTAGGACTGGTATCATCTTCGCCGCAGGACAACAGAAGGAGTGTCAGGATTATCCCCAAAGCAATCGAGTAAGATTTAACGCGCTGCATTTTAAGCCTCCTTAAGCGAAAACTCGGACAATGGTGTTGATGAAGACGAAATAATCCGGCACCCGAAGACGCTGAAGATGGTTGCGCCTCTGCGAAGGGACCGAGGTTTGGTCTCTATTTGATTAAGAGAACCTTCCTTGCGTCACGATGACCGCCAGCCTGCAAGATGTAGAAATAGACGCTGGAATTCACTGGCAAGCCTTGCTGGTTCTTCCCATCCCAGATAAGTCCATAGGAGCCGGCTGAGAACAAACCGGACGCGAGGGTGGCGACGCGCTGCCCCTGGTGATTGTAAACTGCCACCTCGACTTCAGCGGCAAGGGGAAGCTGAAAACCGATGGTCGTCGAGGAATTAAAGGGATTGGGATAGCAGGGCGACAGAAGGTAACAGTCCGGCGACGTCGAACCGTCCGGCGCCGCGTCCAGAATCCCATTGTTGTTTGGGGAAGCGAATGACGGCGTCATGGGGATGAAGCCGCCGCTGCCGTTGGGATAGCGGCCAAGGCTGATGTCAGCGGTCTGGGCGCCATATACAACACTGTCGATGACCGTGCTGTTCGGCGCAAGAAGGAATAGAAGCCCGCCTTCGGCGTTTAGTTCAAAGTTGGCATGCAAACCAGTCTGCTGAATGTCGCTGTCCAGCCAGACAATCATATAGGATTGTCCGGCGATGGCAACGTCCGGGAAGGCCCAGCGAGCCAGGTTCCGCTCGTCGCTCAAACAGTAATCTTGGAGAACGAAATCCTCGCCGCTGTTGTTGTAAAGCTCCACCCAGCCGTCAAATTCACCGTCCTGATCCGCCGCGGTAGTGCCGTTCAGAGTTAGGAACTCGTTTATCACGACGTCGCAATCCGGAGTCAGTATGCCGTTGTTGTTGGGGGAGGCGAACGAGGGCGTCATGGGGATAAAACCGCCTTCGCCATCGGGATAACGACCGTAGCTGACATCAGCCGTCTGGTCGCCATATAAAGCGCTGTCGATGACTGCTCTCTGCGGCGTAAAGAGAAACAAGCTGCCGCCTCTGGATCCCAACTCAAAGTTGGCATGAAGCCCCGTCTGTAATGAATCCCTATCCGCCCACACAATCAGAAAGGCGCGTCCGGCGACAGTAGTGTCCGGGAACGCCCAGCGGGTCGGATTCCGGTAGTCGTCACTCAGATAGCAGCCTTCTAAAGACAAGTCTTCATCGCTGTTGTTGAGCAGCTCAATCCAGGCGTCGTATTCTCCGTCCTGGTCCGCGGCTGCGGCGCGGTTGACCGTTAGAAACTCATTTATCACCGCTTCGTAAGTCGGCGTCAGGATGCCGTTGTTGTTCACCGCCGCGAATGAGGGAGTCATGGCGATGAAATTCCCGGTGCCGTTCGGAAAACGGCCGCAGCTTATGTCGGAGCGCTGCGCGCCAAACTGGACATTGTCCAGCGCGGTCAGATTCGGAGACGAGAAGACCATCCGGCCGCCCTGAGCGGAAGGACTGAACCCGGCGTGCAAGCCCTCTTGCTCCAAATCATCATCCAGCCAGACAATCAAGAAGTCATGGGCGGCGATGGACGTGTCGGGGAAGCGCCATTTTGTCAGGTCATTGGCGTTGTCGCTCAGGTAAAAGCCCCACAGCGACTGATTTGTGTTGCCGTTGTTGTACAACTCCAGCCAGGTGTCAAATTCACCGTCCTGGTCAGCTTGGATGGTGTCGTTGTCCGCCAGTATCTCATTAATCACCAAAACGTTGTTGCCCACCGGATGCAGCGCGTATAGGCCGGGATAATCAGCGGCATATCGAAGCCCTCGGGCGGTTTCCCGCCCGAAGTTATACGACTATTGCACGTCGCCTTGAATGTTCACCTCAAACAGGTACCCGCTGGTGGATTCCACGATGAAGGTGTTTCCGTTGGGGAGGCGTTGGCAGCCGCCGAGATGGTTGGAGTAGAATCCGTTCGCGGTGTAGGTCCAGGTCGGATTGGCAGGTCCATAAGCCCCGTTAGGGCCGCGAACATAATTGCCCTGTTCGTCGTAGGGAGGTGTAATCTCAACTATCATCGAGGTGCCCTGACCCTCGCGATTGTTGAAAGCCATGATATTTCCGGCGCCGGGCAGCCCCGCCGGCACCCAGATTGAGCAATGCACCACGCGGAACACCTGGTCGCCGGGGGCGTCATAGTTGGCGGGTTTGCCCCACCGATAAAGGAAGTCTCCGCCGTGTCCCCATCGCCCGCCCTGATGGCTGGCGGCTTCGACGGTCGTGGTGCTGTGGTCGATGACGTAGAATTCGTTGAGGGTATGCGAGCTGATGACAATCTGATCCAGCTCAGGATTGTAGCTTATCCCGTTGATGTGCATCCAGTCGCCGCCGCCGATGCCTCCTCCTCCTCCTGAGATATTGATGTCCAACAGTTCAGGATGATCGCCGACAACGCCATAGTTTGCTCTATTGCGATTGTAATCTTGAATCAAATGATCCCAGGCGTGCCACTGCCAGACGATGTTTCCCCCATTGGCACCGTTGGGCTGCACCTCAATGATGTGGTCAGGCCATATCGACGCGTTTCTGCTGAGACCCGCGGCCTGCGCCTCCGCGATGGTCTTAACCTCCCAGGCTATCATCAGCACGTTGCCGTTGGGCATGGGTTCGATGTCATGATGGGAGAGGTAGGTGGCGCTGCTGTAAGTGTATTCCCAGACGAGGTTGCCGTTCCAGTCAACATCCTGGACAACGCCTTGAGAGCCTCCGCCCATGAGTTGGGGACGGGTGGCGGCAGCGGTGCGAAGCACATGACCGTTCTCAAGCAGATATGCTGAGTATCCGCCATTCCGATTGTGATTCCAGGTGTGGACGCTTCGGTTGTCCATGTCAATCAGAGTGGTGGTTCGGCCGTTGCATTGACCGAAAAGCGTATAGCCCGGAAACGGTTCCGCCCCCAGTTCCGCCTTCATCGCCATCAAACTGACTAACGCCAGCGCGATTGCAAACAGAGGCAGTGTGAGTTTGTTCATGCTCGCCCCCTTGAATGTAAGTAAGCGCATCATCTTAGGCTTGTTGCAGCGTGAAAATCTGAGGATTGAACTCAAATTCTCCATCCTTCTGTAAGAACCTCAACACGAAGTACACCAAGGAATAATTAGTATTAGTTCGATGGTCTTTCATTACCAGCAACTGACATCCAACCGCGCAGGAGG
>CAZCEM010000033.1:0-11595 GCA_964497555.1 uncultured bacterium | reverse complement strand
AATGATGCGTCTTCGACGCATTACCTCCGTTGTAAAAAAGAAAAGGCCTCCCTTAATATTATATCGGAGATGTCCAAATATAAACTTCATCAGATTTAACGCTTGCACTATTGTAGATTGAACAAGTTAGGCTATAAATTATAATGATGCAGAGACCGTTAATGCCGTTGCTGCTCAACAGTCCCACATACCTTTGAACTCCTATTCGCTAACCGAACTTGTTTTCATGGAGGTCACCTTGCGAAGTTGTAATGGTTTAGCCTTTATAGTCGCGCTTTTCCTCAGTACAGGAATTCTTCAGGCTGGCCCCTTGCCTTCCTCTCAATCGGAAGGAACAGAATCCCCTGTTGCCATCGTCTGCAGCGCCCTTGAGAATGACGCGATAAATATCTCCCTGCAGGTGGGGCAATTTGACTTGTGGAAAGCCGATGCCAATGAAACGGGAAGCGATCTCATTTTGGTGGATGGCGAGCCGGGATTGGAAATCACGGATAAGCCGGTGCTGCCCTTTATCGCTCGTTCAGTGCTGATTCCATCCTCAGGCTCGGTCACGCTGCGCCTCGACAACGTTGTCTTCGACACCCGCTTCGATTTAACGCCGGTTCAGGCACGTCTCGACGACAACAACCTCGATCTATATGCCGACAGTTTTCTAAGAACACATGCCTTGCCTTCCCGCGATCCTGTCGAGAGCCCTGAAGGCTTCTGGCCGGCTTCACCCGTTGAGATAGGTGAGACCGCAATCCTGCGCGGCTACCGCGTGGTGAATTTCCGCGTCTATCCGGTGCAGCACAACGCCGCCACCGGCGAAACCCGCTTCAACCGGCAGGTGGAGTTTCATCTGGAAATCCCCGGCGCGGACCAGCAGATATGCGACGCGCCACCCCGACTGAGATCTATCAACACTTGGCGGATAATCAACAGTCTGGTTGAAAATCCTCCCCCCCCGCTGCAGCGCGATGACCTTTTGCACGCGAACTACCTGTTCATCGTGCCGGAAGCCGAACAGGTCGATGAGACTATTGCGCCGTTGATTCAGTGGCGCACCCGGCAGGGGCACAACGTTCAGGTGGTGCATGTGCCTAACAACCAGAACCAAGCTCAAGTCCACGCTGCGATTCAAGCAGCCTATAACAGCGATACCCCCGTGGAATATGTAGCTCTTATCGGCGACGCCGCCAACTCTCCCTTTGTCGTGGAGGCTGCGAGTAATAACGGCGATTATGCTTACACCACCATCGATGGAAACGATCCGCTGCCAGACGTCGCCATAGGCCGCATCTCCGCGGATGATATCGGCAACCTGGCGCAAATCGTCAACAAGCTGGTCAGCTACGAGACCACGCCGTATATGGAAGACACGACCTGGTTCAAACATGGCGCGGTCATCGCCGGTCATCAGGGCAACGGACTGAGCACGGTTCTGGTGGCGAAGTATGTGCGAAAGGAACTGCTGGCGCTGGGATTCACCGAGGTGAGGCATTGGTATCACAATGAAAATGGGGAAATACCTGGGGGACGACAGCCGTTCCTCACCAACTGCTTCGACTGGGGCATCTCGATTCTTCATTACCGCGCCTACCAAAACATGAATAACCTGCAGATCAGTGAAATCGACAATCTGCCCAACCGTCGCGGTTGCTGGCCGGCGGTACTGGCCATCTCCTGCAACACCGGCGACTTCGTGGCACTCGATGGTTATACGGAAGCCTTCCTCCGCGCTCGCGGAGGCAGCATAGGCGCCATCGGCACCGCCACAGCAGCCACAGCGACTCAGTACAACAACATGATGTCGGGCGGCGTCTGGAAAGGTGTTTATAAGGACAAGCTGTTCAACATGGGCTGGGGGTTGGTTACCGGAAAGTTTGAACTCTGGCGGGCTTATGACGGCTTCGACGGGCGTTACTCTGGATTCATGGACTGGAACAATCTCATGGGCGACCCCGGCACCATCATCTGGACTGACGTTCCTCGCGCCATTGATGTCGAACATACCGAAAACCTGGCGGTTGGCGGCAGTTATGCCCTGGCACATGTAACCGACGCCGCAGGCGGCGAAGACGAGCCTGACGCCCTGGTTTGCCTGTACAAGCAGGGTGAGCTGCACCTGACGCGCTACACCGACGAAAACGGAGTGGCAGCCTTCCCCATCGATCCCGACGCGCTGTCGGAAGGCGATTTGCTGATAACAGTAACCAAACACAATGTCTATCCTTACCAGGGCACTATTGCGGTTGCCTCGCAGGAGCTGTTCTTCGGCGTCACCGACGCCACAGTCAACGACGCTCAAGGCAACAACAACGGGGAGATGAATCCTTGTGAGCAGGTCGAGCTTCGCCTCTCCATCACCAACCTAGGCGCTCAGGGCGCCAACCAGCGCATTACAGTGCAGGCAGCAAGCCTGTCGCCGTGGGTGGAAATAACCGGACAGCAGGTGGTGATAAACAGCTCCCCGGCGCCGGGCGAATCTGCGCCGGCTTCCTTCACTGCCGTCGTCGATGAAAGCTGTCCCGACCAGTCTGAGGTTCAGGTTCTGGTGACCATAACCGACCAGAACAACCACACCTGGACTTCGATGACAGCGACGGCGGTCAGTTCTCCTCACCTGACGGTCGCCCGTCTGCCTCTTAATGGAGCGCAGTTGGCTCCCGGCAGTAGCTATGATGACTATAACATTGAATTCGCAAATCAAGGACACGCGCCGTTGGGCAGGTCCCGCATTACAATGGTCGAAACGCGTGAGCTACTCGAGATTCGGGATGCTGTTGCCGACTACGATGCTTTTAATGCCGGTCAGCAGCACGGCGCCAGCAGCAGCGGTTTCTCATTCGTCATCAGTTCGTTGGTCATGCCGGGCACGCCGCTGGACCTGACGTTCTCTATCGAGAGTGAGAACGGCTTCCGCGACACCACCACCGCCCGAATGACGGTGGGAGTGGTGGCTGCCGGCGGTCCTATAGGTCCCGACGCTTACGGCTACTACTGCTTCGACAGCGGCGACGTGAACTACAGCATGGCGCCGAGGTTCGATTGGATTGAAATAAATCCTGCAATCGAAGGTTTCGACTTTCCGGGGACCAATCTGAACCTACAGGATCCCTCCGACAACCAAGACCGGAGCGTCGCGGTTGATTTGCCGTTTCCGTTCCAGTATTACGGCGAATCGTTCAACCGGCTCACCATCTGCACCAACGGCTGGGCGGCTTTCGGCGACCAGGCGGAGCTGGCGGATTTCCGCAACCGACAGATTGGTCAGGCGCTGGGTCCCAACGCCCAACTGGCGGTATGGTGGGACAATCTGGTGACAGTACAAGGTTCGGCGATACTGACGTACTATGACCGTAACGCCGGACACTTCATCATCGAGTGGAGCAGGATGCGTCGTCTGACCGAAGGCGGATTTGGCGCCACTGAAACGTTTGAAATCATTCTCTTTGACCCACAGTATGTGCCGACGGCCTCGGGGGATGGTTTAATCACCTTCCAGTATCTCAACGTCAGCAACGAGGACCGTCCCGCCCACAACGACACGCCCTTCTGCACCATCGGCATCAGCAACCTTGATGACAGCGACGGGCTGCAATATACCTATTGGAATCAATACCCCACCGGCGCGCAGCCGATTGAGTCCAACATGGCGCTCACCTTCTCAACCGCGACCGCTTACATCACCGGCACGGTGCAGGGAAGGGTTTTTGATTTTGCCACCGGCAGCCCTATCCCCAACGCCTGCGTTTCTTCACGCGGCGTTCAGTCGAAGACCGACGTCGAGGGCCGCTATTTGTTGGATCTGCTCATCGGTGATGATTACGCCATCACCGCCAGCGCCAATGGCTGGAACGACTCGACCAAGACTGGCTTCTCCGTCGCGGAGGATGAGACTTTAACGGTCGATTTTCAGTTACTGTTCTCAAACCTTATACTTTCTGCTGACCACATTACTGACGTGATGGGCATGAATCAGCTTCATCACCATAATCTCATCCTCCACAACTCCGGCAACGGGCGGTTGACCTGGGCGACAGAGCAGCGTTATTCGGAGGGCGAATCGGGAATCGGGCAGCGGATTATTTCGCGCGTTCTCGCCAATATCGTTCAGGACATCGCCCTTGAGGGGATTGTGTGGGCGGAGGATCATTATTTCATCGCCGGTCAGAACGGTCAGGACGAAAACATGGTCTATGTCCTTGACGAGAATTTCACCGAGGTCAACCGCTTCCCACAGGTCGGCCACTCCCGCGACGGCATGAAAGACATCACCTATGGCAATGGTCTTTTGTGGGGTTCAGGCGAAAGAAACGTAAGCGCTTTCACCACCGATGGCGAGCTGGTGCACCAGTTTGCAGGTCCCTATTCCAACAATCAGGCGCTGGCTTTCGATACGGACCGCGAATTAATTTGGATTTGGGCTACCAACGGCGCGATTGTGGCGGTTGACCTCGACGGAAACCGGGTGACTCAGTTCCCGCATCCGCGCCTGAACATCAAAGGTCTGGCTTACTGGCCTGATGATCCCGACGATTGCAACCTTTACATAGTGGATGATCCGCTCAACGACCATCAGGATATATACCGGATGAACATGACCAACGGCGAGGTTGAGATTGTCAATTCACTCGACACGAGGGAAGTCGGACAACCAGGCGGCATTCATATCACCAGCGGTTACGGCATCTACGGAACCGTGCTGATGATAATGATCAACGACTACTTCAACCGCCCTGGGGACCGTCTTGATGTCTGGCAGATGGGCTCTTACAAGGGATGGATGACGCTGAGCGCGGAGGAAGGCGTTGTCGAACCTCAAGCCGACCGAAATTTGGACGTTACACTCAGTTCGATAGGGCTGTTTCCGGCGGTGTACCGGGCGCAGCTCCTGTTTCATCACAGCGGATTAGGCGGAGAGTCGATTGTCCCGGTAGAATTGACGGTGGACAATCGCGCGGTTCCTTCCGAACCCGAACCGCCGAATCAATTCAGCATCGAGGCGGTCTGGCCCAATCCCTTCAATGCTGCGGTCACCCTGAGCTACACGCTCCCAGCCTCATCCGACGTGAAGCTGGTGGTTTATGATCTGGGAGGACGCGCGGTGCGTGAAGTTGTGAACGTGCGGCAGGAGACGGGACGTCATCAGGTGAGTTTCGATGCGGGTGATCTTCCGTCGGGGATTTATCTCGCCCGACTTACCGCCGGTGGTAAAACCCGGCTGGTGAAGATAATGTGCGTCAAGTGAGCAAGTCAACAAGTTAGCAAGTTTAAAGTTAAAAGTGGCAGCGCAGGATGGGAACAGCCTGCGCTGCTTTCGCTTGATTTATTAAGGGGTGAAATTCAGGGTGGTGTCTCTGTATGGTTGTTGTACTGAATTGCGTTCAAATGGGGTCATATATAAAGAGAAAGGGAGAAAGGGAGAAAGTAGGGATGGAAATAGAGACCGCTTGCATATCCCTTTGACGCCTTGCTTCCAATAATGACCTATTGATTGCGATTTAGTATTAGTCAGCAAAAGAGGCTGACCATGGCAGCGCTTAAACTTTCTGTCACGTCGCTCCAGCGAATGCCGGAGCCCAGAATAAGAGTTATGTATTCGAAATAACAAGTACTTATACCAATTAGCTTTCAAACAGTCATTATTCACTAAAACAACCCCCCTGCCCCCCTTCAATAGAAGGGGGGTATATCAAGTCCAGCATTTGAGTTACCCCCCTTCTATTGAAGGGGGGCAGGGGGGTTGCCATAAAGGTAATTGACTTAGTGAATGCGAATTGGTATTATCAGGATACCGGCTTTCGCTGGTATGACGTACTTCGGACATATTCGGCATTCTTTGACAGGCTGCTCACAGGATTAATAATTACCTCGAGACACTACCTTTTCTTTTGAACATTGAAAAAATGCGTCGAAGACGCATCATTCCAGCGAAAGCTGGAATCCAGAGGGATTTGGGGCTGGATTCCCGCTTGCGCCGGAATGAGAACGAATGACCAAATGATTTTGCATCCATTATTATAAAATATGTTAACTCCTAATTTTGCTGCTGCTAAACATCAGACTCCTCAACCCAAACCACGAACCTCATGCGCTTTTTCACATTGACTGCTGCCGCAGTGGGGCTGTTGACCGTCATAATTTTCAGCCCGTCGCCGGCGCAGCCGGAAGCCACCTTCCCGCGCTTCCCCGCGTCGTCGCCGGACGGCTCTATGATAGCCTTCAGCTATGCCGGGGATATCTGGACGGTTCCGACGACAGGCGGGCACGCCGCGCGTCTGACCACCCATTCGGGCTATGAATACCACCCCCGCTGGTCGCCCGACGGGCAGTGGATCGCCTTCGACGGCGACCGGGAAGGCTTTGCTGACGTCTATATCATCCCCGCAGCGGGCGGGCAGTCGCAGCGCCTGACCTGGCTGGACACCCAGAACCACGTCTGCTGTTGGACGCCTGGCAGCGACACGCTGATCTTCGCCAGCAGCCGCGACGACCGCTACCCGGACTACAGCCGCCTCTACAGCGTGCCACTCGCGGGCGGAACGCCGATGCCGGTGATAGAGGCTTACTCCTCCCAGGCGACGCTATCCCCGGACGGCGGACAGCTGTGGTTCACCTTCAACGGGGTGCAGTGGTGGCGGAAGGGCTACCGTGGCAGCCAAGCCGGGCAGGTTTGGCAGTATGACCGGACCAGCGGCGAATATACCGCTGTCACCGACACCCTCGAGAAGCGCTCCGGCGAGGACTTCCTCAGCGGCTCTTCGAGCTGGCCGATGGCCGGCGCGAACGGCGTGCTCTACCTGCTGTCGGACCGAGACGGAACCGACAACCTTTGGAAGCGCTCCGCCAACGGCGCATGGTCGCAGCTCACCCATTACGCTCCCGACGGCGCGCGCTTCCCAAACATCTCCGCGGACGGCTCAACCATCGTCTTCGAGCAGGGCTTGTCACTCTACGTGATGAGGGATGAAGCCGAGCCGCAGGCGGTATCCATCATTGCTCCGCGGGATGACCCGGAGCGCTTCCCCCAGCGGATGCACTATTCCCGCAACGCCTCGCGGGTGGCGTTCTCACCGGCCGGGAGGCAGTTGTTCGTGGAGGTGCGCGGGGAGGTGTTCGCGGGGCGAATCGTCGGCGATGACGACAAAGCGGCTCGCAAACCGGCACGGAGCCTGAGCAACGACCTCCCGTCGCGGGATGGAGACTTCACCCTCTCGCCCGGCGGGGACAGCCTCATCTTCGTGTCGGACCGCGACGGCGACCGCGACCTGTATCTGGTCTATTCCGACGACTCCGCCGTGAAGGCGCTGTCGGAAGCCAAGAAACTGCATCTGGAGCAGCTCACCAACGACCCGGCGGAAGACCATGGACCGGTGTGGTCGCCGGATGGGAAGAGCGTGCTGTTCGTGCGGGGCAAGGGCGAGCTGTGGGCACTGGACCTGAAGGAGCGGCGAGAACGCCTGCTGCGGCCGGGCTGGTCGATGATGCAATACGTCTGGTCGCCGGACGGGCAGTGGATTGCCTACGCCTGCGAGGACGACGAGTTCAACAGCGATGTGTTCATCCTGCCCGCCGAGGGCGGGGCGTCGGTGAACGTGTCGCGGCATCCTGACGAAGACGAGCAGCCGGTGTGGTCTGCCGACGGTAAAAAGCTCGGCTTCCGTTCGAAGCGGCGGGAGAACAATTGGGACATCTACTTCGTATTCCTGCAGCGAGCTGACGACGACAAGTATCTTGCTGACTGGGCGGAGGAGCGCTGGCAAGCCGCTGCTAAAGACAGCCCCAGCGACAAGAAGAAGAACAAAGATAAGGAAAAGGACCAGGACGACGAGGAGAGCAAGACCGTCACGGTGTCAATTGACACCACCGACATCTTCCGCCGGGTGCGGTCGGTGACGTCGCTGCCAGGGGAGGAGGGTCTTTTCGACATCTCCCCCGACGGCGAGAACTTCGTCTTCGCGGCAAACTTCGAGGGTGAGTGGGATATTTATTCTATTAAATGGACCAGTCGCGACCAGAAACGTCTGACCAACGGGGGGAAGGCTCCCCAATGGCTGAAGTTCAGCCCCGATGGCAAGCGGGTGCGGTTCCTTGATAAGATCGGCCTGGCTCAGTCCGTCAAAGCTGATGGCGGTGGATCGGAGGACTATCCCTTCGACGCATATATGGCAGTGGACGTCATTGCCGAGCGGCTGCAGAAGTTCGACGAGGTCTGGCGGGGGCTGAACGACGAGTTCTATCACCCGAATTTCCATGGGCATGATTGGGCCGCGCTGCGTGATAAGTACCGTCCGATGGTGCCGTATGCCTCGAGCGAGCGGGACTTCGGCGACATCATCAACATGATGATTGGGGAATTGAACTCGTCCCACTGCGGCTACGGGCCTTCGGGCGGCGGTGACGAGCACAATGTCGGACGGCTGGGGCTGGATTTCGATCCGGCTTACTCCGGCGAGGGACTGCAGATCACGCACGTGCTGCCGAAGGGACCTTGCGACCGGCTGAATGTGAGCCTGCAGCCGGGGGATGTGCTGCTGGCAATCAACGACGAATTCATCACCCCCGCAACCAACATCCACCGGCTGCTCGATCGTCAGGTCGATGAGCAGGTCTATCTAACTTACCGTCGCGGTAAGGAGGAGCAGACTGTAACCGTCCGGCCTATGGGTCGGTGGCTGATTGGGCGGTTGACTTACGATGAATGGGTGCAGGCGAGGCGGGAGGAGGTGGACCGGTTGTCGGATGGAAAGCTGGGCTACCTGCACATCCAGGGCATGGGCGAACCCAGTTTGGCGCGATTCGAGGCGGAACTGTACTCGCGCGGCGCGGGCAAGGAAGGGCTTGTAATTGACGTGCGCTTCAACGGCGGCGGTTACATCACTGACTACCTGCTGACGATGCTAGAGGCGCGGCGGCACGCGGTTACGTTTCCGCGGGGGGGAGGTCCTGGTTATCCGCAGGGACGGCTGCCGCTGTACAGTTGGGTGAAGCCTATAGTGGTGCTGTGCAACGAACATTCGTTCTCGAACGCAGAAATCTTCAGCCACGCCATACAGACACTGGGGCGCGGGCAGTTGGTGGGGGTGCCGACAGCGGGCGGCGTCATCAGCACCGACTGGAGAGGGCTGCTGGACGGATCCGGTTACCGGGTGCCCATGCGGGGCTGGTACATCGGCGACAATCCCACCCGCGACGAGAGCCGCAACATGGAAGGTCACGGCGCGGTGCCGGACGTTATCGTGCCGATGAGGCCGGACTGGATCAGCCCGGCGGATGACGCGCAGCTGCGGGCGGCGGTGAAGACGCTCGAATAAGTTCGCAGTGCACAGTGCACAGTGCTCAGTGGGCAGTGTTTGAGTTCAAGCTTTAGTTTGTTATTCAGCGTGCCGCAGGATGACCTCATCCTGCTGCAAGCCCTTCAGGTTTGGAGGGCGGACTTACATTCCGCTCGGGACTTCGCGTAAGATAAGCGTCTCGCTGGTCACATACAGCCTCAACCGATTTTCAGTAGTCCTTGGGCAGTGGAGTGGGTTTAATCCACCGCCGAGCGTTGGTCGACTTTCCCCCCTGCTTGCAGGGCGGGAATACAAAGGGGGCAGTTGCGGAGATTCACAGCAGATAAAGCAGATTTCCAAACTGATGCTTAGCGACCGGAATAGATCTGCTTCTCATCCGCTTAATCCGTTTCATCTGCTGTGAATAAATGACAAACGCACAGCAGATTTAACAGATTTACCGGATTGCGTGTCGGAAATCCGTTGAATTATCAGCTTTATCCGCTTCATCTGCTGTGAATCAGCAAAAACTAAAACTATGAGAATTGCTCTCTTCATCCCCTGCTTCGTAGATCAAACTATGCCCAAAACCGGGCTGGCGGCGTTGCGGGTGCTGAGAAAGATGGGGCACGAAGTTGCCTTCGATCCGCGGCAGACCTGCTGCGGACAGGCGCCTTTCAACGCCGGCTTCTTCGACCAGGCGCAGCCTCTGGCGGAGCGGTTTATCCGGCTGTTTGCGCCGGCTGAGGTGGTGGTGGGCGTCAGCGGTTCGTGTGTGGCTATGGTCCGGCACGGTTACGGCGAACTCGACCTCAGCGGCAGCGTCCAGCGGGACTGGGAAGCCCTGCGCGGACGGGTGTATGAGTTCACCGAGTTTCTGGTCGATGTGCTGGGCGTAACTGACCTCGGCGTGCGTTTCTCGCATCGGGTGGCGATTCACAATTCCTGCCACGCCCTGCGGGAACTGGGGATTTCCCGTCAGCCTCGCGCTCTTCTGCAAGCCGTCGAGGGGCTGGAGCTAGTCGAAGTGCCTGGGGTGGACGAGTGCTGCGGCTTCGGCGGCGTATTCAGCGCCAAGTATCCAGCCTTGTCAAATCGCATCGCCGACCGGCGCGCCAGCCGGCTGGCAGAAGCTGCGCCGGAGTATGTCGCCGGGGTGGATGACGCATGCCTGCAGAACCTAAAGGAGGCGTTTCGGCGGAGAGGCCATACGGTTCAGACGTTGCATGTGGCGAGGATACTGGAGAGAAATTATGAATTATGAATACAGAATGCATTGTGCCTTTTAGAAGGCGGGCTTTCAGAGTCTGTCTAATAATTCAGAATTTCGGTTAGATCGTTCCGAGTGCTGTCATTCCCGCGAAGGCGGAAATCCAGAATGATAGTTTAATTATTTGAAATATAAAGCACTTAAAAAATAAATACCGGATTCCCGCTTTTACGGGAACCGCAGTGGATAGGTTCATCGCAGGTCGGTTTTTATATTATCGGACAGACTTTATCAGTCCGCTCAGACTTGGGCGGGACGCCCGACCTACGCTGTGATGAGAGTTATTTTCAAAGGAAACTCCATGCCGCGCGCAGCGCAACAAACTAATGAAAATAGCCGCTGTCCATCTCGTCCATACCGTCCATTTCGTCCAGATCTTCTTAGACGGCTGATTCTATTTTCAAAGGAAAGAAAAATCGGAAAATTGACTGCCGACACTTGTTTTAATAAAATTGATGTATATTATTATATTAGGTCTTAAAAGAGAGAGCGCCGTGAACCACCTCAGACTCATCGTGTTTGTCCTGTGTCTCTTGACACCTTCGGGTTTAGCACTGGCGAGCCAACCTGTTGAGAGCTGCCATCAGCAGGGATTTGTCGTTATTAAAATCTCGGTCGATTGCCCGGATTTGAACACAATATCCTTAAGATATAATCCCCAATTGGCGCCGCTCGCCGCGGCGCTGTCCTCTATCAATTACCTCTATGTCGAGCGCACGTTTCCCTATTGCCAGCCGCCCTGTCCCGGCGGCGCCGATTTGACGCGAATCTACAATGTGCGTTTCCCGGAAAGCCAATCGGTTGCTGAAGCCTGCTCCCTTCTCCAACAGACCGGACTGCTTGAATACGCTGAACCCCGCCCCCTCTACCATACCGTCATGGATTACAATGACCCCTGGGCCGAAGACCACGGACAATATGGACTTGGTCTTATCGACGCCTCTGAGGCTCACGACATCTGCATCGGCGACACCCTCTGCTTCATCGGCATCGTCGATACCGGATTCGACATGGACCACGAAGACCTCGCCCGTCTTGCGGTGTTCGTAGACCCGGATGGTCTGG
>CAZCEM010000032.1:0-11726 GCA_964497555.1 uncultured bacterium | reverse complement strand
ATTCTTTTTCAATGAATTCTAATCAGCTGAACCTGTCAAATCTGCAGTTTTCTTCCCCATAACCTCCCAATACACCTTCTCATATCTATCCACCGCCGCGCCGCGTCCAAACCGCTCAAACGCCCTCCTTCGGCCGGCTTCCGCAATGGTCTGATGAAGTTCCGCATCACTGAGCAGATTCCACACCGCCCCCGTCATCGCCTCTACATCGCCGACTTCGCAAAGATAACCGCTTCGCCCCGGCTCTATCAACTCCGGCAAGCCTCCCGCATCGGCAGCCACCACCGGCGTGCCGCAGGCCATGGCTTCCAGCGCCGCCAGGCCGAAGCTCTCGGTCTCGCTGGGCAGCAGCAGCACGTCGGACGCCGCAATGATTTCTTCCACGAACGCTCGAGGGTGAAAATGAATTACATCGTCATATTGACCATCAGCCCGCGCTCGCCGCAATACTCCCGCCAGATCGGGGCCCTGTCCCACTAGCAACAGCTTTACAGCCGTCCGCTCCTGTATCCTCCTGAAAACCTCATATACATCCCCCACCCGCTTGACGGGACGGAAGTTGGACACGTGAATCAGCAGCCGCTCACCGTTTGGCGCCAGCTTCCGCCGTAGGGCGGCGCCAGTCACCTTTTCGTATCTCTCAATATCAATGAAATTGTATATCACCTGTATTTGGTGGGCGCAGGCGAACACGCTGCAAGCCTCGTCGCGCAGGAAGTGCGACACAGCCGTAACCGCGTCGGATTGTTCGACGGCATAACGGGTGAGGGGCAGGAACGAAGGATCACGCCCCACCAGCGTGATGTCGGTGCCATGCAGGGTTGTTACTACTTTCACCCGGCGCGACGCCATGCTCCTCGCCAGTAAAGCGCTGGCGGCATGCGGGATGGCGTAATGGGCGTGAATGAGGTCGAGCTTGCAGCCATCTACGCATTCCGCCAAACGCGAGGCCAGCGCCAGCGAATAAGGCGCGTATTCAAAGAGCGGATAGTCCGGGACTGTTACCTGATGAAAGAAAATCCTCTGCTGCTTCAGGTTCAGCCGCTCCGGCCGGCGGTAGGTGATGAAGTGAACCTCATGCCCCCGCTCCGCCAGCGCCATCCCCAACTCCGACGCCACCACCCCGCTGCCGCCAAAGGTCGGATAGCAGGAAATGCCTATCCTCACCCTACGACGCCCTGGATATTCGCCCACGTCATGATGTCGTCCACCCGCAGGGTCTCCCGCACATGAAAGGCCTCTCCGTACTCCGCCCCTATTTGGGCGCCGTAGTATCGAGCGCGATTGATGATGTTTTCAAGAAATTCCGGACGGCTGATGTAGGTATAGGAGCGGTCGGCCGGTTGCGCTAAAAACTGCGAATGATAGGCGCGGATGGCTTTCAACTTTCGGTCGAAGGTGGAGCTGATATCGACCACGAACGACACGGGACCCTCCCAATGCAGGAAGAAGTTTATCAGCCGATGGGGTCGATGCGGCGCCTGATTGTCACCGTACTTGGGAACCCCCGCCCAGAAACAGGCTGTTTGGACAATTTGCGAAGTGGCGGAGTGATCGGGGTGGCGGTCTTCCTTGTACGGCGACAGAATAATGTAAGGCCGGGTCTGCCGTATCAGCGAGACCATGCGGTAGAGGTTTTCTCCCGAAGGCGTCAACGAGCCTTCCTTAAGCCCCAGTTGGTAACGCTCGTGAACTCCCATTATCTTGCGAGCGGCTTCGGCTTCCACCTGCCGGGTGACCGGATCGCCGGTGGTTGAAAGCAGGGCGTCGGTCATCTCCACCAGCGCGACCCGGTAGCCCTTGTCGATGAGTTGGATCAACGTGCCGCTGCAGGCGAGTTCGACGTCGTCAGGATGGGGGCTGACCGCCAGAATGTCCACGTTCGTCATGTTCGCTCCATGTCAACAACAATATGAACCGGATTGAACAGGTCTTTATCCTGGTCAAGGTATTGTACGAGTTTATCGCCGTATCGAGCGAGATAGAACAGCACGCTGTCATGGCGCTCCTGCAGCAACCCCTCCGGCATCAGGCGCTCCTGCAGCTTGTCCGCCTGCTCAACGCGGGTCTTGTCTCGCTCCATTATCTTACGGTCAGCGATAAGACGCAGCTTATCCCACTGATAAAGCATCTTTCGCTCGGCAACATCCGACTCCGCAGTCAGGTTGATAGACGCCGCGTCGGCGTTTGAATGGATGCGCTCGAGCCATCCTTTCAACTGCATCTCGCCGCTGGCAAACAGATCCACCAGGTTGTTTGCGGTTCCGCGGGTGCGCAGCAACAGCTCCCGCCCTCCCAGCGTCTCGCAGACCTTCCAGTTCTGACGCTCCAGAATGCGCCGGGTCTGGCGCTCGATAAGCGAAGCGCTTATGCGGGGAGCTATCAGCGACCGTGACAGGTTTATCTGGTCGTAAGCCCGCCCTATCTGGGCGTGATATGCAATCTCCGAAGGCCCGCCCACGTAAATCCAGGTCGGCAGCAGCCAATCTTGAAGCAAAGGACGCAGCAGAGCCGCCGGTGAAAAACAACCTCGCTCCTCCTCCACCATCTTCATCAAATCATCAGCGGACAGCTTTTTTTCAATGTCATATAAACGCCATTCACCTGGGCTTCCGACCAATCGGTGACGCAAACCTGTTTCGTCAATCCAGAAAACTGGCAGGGCGTCTTCGCGGATGTTCACCTGCAGCGGCAGACGCAGGTCTTTAATTTCGCGGGCGGCAACCGTGAAGGCATTGTTGAACCGCTCAGGACGATCGAGACACTCTCGCCAGAAATCCCGCGACCTCTCGATGAGCGGCGGCGACAGCGGATCGACGATGACCAGCCCCATCTCGCCCAACGTCTCGTGCAAAATAGCGCGGAATGCCTCGGTGATGGAAGCCCCGGGCCGGTAAGCTTCCGAGACCACCGCCGCCAGTTGCCGCTTGAAGGGCAAGGGATGCAGCCATTCGAGCATTTTGTCGCGGATGGGCTCAATCTCCGGTGTAAAGTAGTGCCAGTGCGCGGACCGCCCGGCTACTAGATCGCGGGGAGTATATAGCAATCTCGCCGGTGAGGGATATTCGGGAGGCAAGGGCGGAAAACTGACGCGGTCTATCTCACTGAAATCAGAATCGGCGGTCTCCATCCAGAACAGCGGCACCACTGGCTTACCGCTGTCCTCCGACAGCCTCCGCGCCAGGAAAATCACCGTCAGCGCCTTGTAGAAGGTGATAAGAGGCCCGCCGAAAAGCCCCGCTTGTTGACCAGTGACAACAGCGAGGGTTCCGGGATGGTTCAGGGAATGGAGGTTGGCTCGCAAGGCTGAGGTAATCTCCAAGCCCTTATATGCAACCTCAACAGCATCGCCGAGGCCGGCGTTTCGAGACTGGCGGGAGCGGGCTTGGCGGACGCGCTCACGGGCAGCGGGATCGCGCCAGTCGCCACCATACAGCACCGTCAGCGCCGGGCTTCCCTCTAAGAAGTCAACGGTCAAGCGGGGAATGCCGGGCAGTTGAGACCACCTTATCCGTTCAGGCATTAAGCGCTCCGAAGAAAATCATGCGCGGGCTGCGCTCGGTCAGCGGCGAGCCGTCGTAATCCCCCCAAGGATTCTCGAACAGGCGCAATCCCGCCTCCTGAAGCATCCGCTCCAACTCCGCACTTGTGAACAGGCGCACAGATTCAAAGTAAATCCTTCTATATTGCTCACCGCTAATAGTAATACGTTTTTCAACGCGCAACCCATCGCTGGATATCCTGTAAACCTCCTCTACATTGAATTCTTCAATTATTCGCATCGAAATTGGGTGCCCCGAGACATGCTTTATCACCTGCGGACGATGGGGCAGGTCGATGATAAAAACACCGTCGGGGCTTAAAACGTTGACTATGCCGCACAGGGCGCGGCGGTGGTCTTCGTCATCGGGGAAATACCCAAACGAAGTGAACAAGCTGACAATCAGGTCGAACGGCCCTGCGGTGGGAAGCCAGCGTAAATCACCGCAGATTCGGTGGTAGCGGTTCTCTTGGGAACTTGAAGCGGAACGCCCGTATTTAAGCAACTCCAGCGACAGATCCAGCGCGAAAATGCGAAAGCCCCTCTCTGCGAGACATTCGGCATAACGTCCGGCGCCACAGCCGAGGTCGAGACACCACCCACCAAGCCGTATAGTATCTCCAAGAGGCAGACGCTCCACGAAACGCTCAGCCTCCGCGCGGTCTCGGCCGTGGTATAGCTTGAGATACCAACCGTCGAACCAGTCTTTGTACCAGTCCTCCGGTGCCTGCCATCTTTCTTTGCAGTTAGATTGGATTATGTTTGCACGCCTCAAATAATCAAGCTGAAGTTTCGGGCTGTCATTTCCCAGAAAATAGCCCCATTGACCACGCAGGTCGGGCGTCTCGCCCGTGTTTTGTGAGGCGGTCGGGTTCGGAGACCCGACCTACGCGGTGATGAGGGCTATTTTCAAAGGAATGGCAGCATCTCACTATATCGTTAATATATAATAAGTTAATTCCTAATTGATTGACTGCGAAACATCAGTAATCAAGCCCGTAATCTATAATGGGGCTTGATTATAAGGCTAATTGAAGTCAAAGTCAAGTTTCAAGGGATTTAATTGAGAGACGATGATGCGAAAGAAGGCGCGGACAGCGCTGTGACCCACAGATGGGATGTTCCCGCTGCGCCTGTCCGACTGCTTATTTAAAGTTATATGTAAAATAAAATCTGCTGAAAAACTCTTTTTTAGATTATACTCTCTGTTCAAAACTGCCCCTCCGTTGTCATTTCCCAGAAAATAGCTCCCTCCAGCCGCGTAGGTCGGGCGTCTCGCCCGACATTTCCCCCCTGCTGGCAGGGGGAAATACAAAGGGGGATATTTTCAGGTTCCGTGGTGGGGAAGCCACCACGGAATATGAAAACTTCCGCGACTTTCCATCGGCAGCGCAGGACTCCATGCACGTGGGGGGGCGGACTGAAGTCCGCCCTCAAAGACAAAGGGGCAGTTTTCTGGGAAATGACAGCGAGGAGGAGTTCAAACCAAAAAACCGCAGCAAACAGCAAAAAAATCAGGAGTTTTTCCGCAGATCCTAATTATCGGACTGGCTCTGAAAGTCCGCCCGCCAAGTCCGGTGGGTGTGCAGCAGGGTGTCCTCACCCGGCAGCGGCTAAGCTGTGTAATTCTTTGTTGCACCGCGCGCGGCGTGACTTACTCAAGAGACAGACTTCGGTCAAGCGCTGCTATCCTTCATTCGTATTTGACATTTTGCAATAAACCTATTACCTTATAGCTTTAAGGATTAAGGGCACGGAATATCCTGACCTCAGTTGCCGGCTGGAACTAATATGGGTCCGAAGTGGGAGCATACACTTGATCTCCGCGTCTGTGCCGCTGCCAAAAACTCTGACCAGCAAGACGCCGACGGTAGAATTTTTAGGCGCCACCAAATTCTACGGCAAAATCTCGGCCGTCAGCAACCTGAGCTTCTCGCTTTATCCGGGGGAGCTGTTTGGTTTTTTAGGCCCAAACGGCGCTGGCAAGACCACCGCCATGAAAATGACGGTGGGCTTAGTGCGTCCAACTTTCGGTAAAATCAAGGTTTGCGGCTACGACGTTCAGGTCGATTCCATCGCTTCCAAGCGATTGGTCGGTTTCGTGCCCGACAGCCCCTATATATACGACAGCCTCACCGGCCGGGAGTTCCTTCACTACTGCGCCGGCTTATATAAGATAGGCCCCGTCGAGACCGTCGCGCGGGTTGAGGAATTAATGGCGCTGTTCCACATCGGCGCCTGGGCCGACAAACGCGCCGGGGAATACTCCCACGGCATGAAACAACGGGTGGTCATGGCTTCCGCGTTCCTCCACCATCCTAAAGTCATCCTCATCGACGAGCCGATGGTGGGGCTGGATCCCGCCGGAGTGAGGCTGATTAAGGAGATACTGCGCAAGTTCGCCAGCCGTGGGGGCACCGTGTTCTTGTCCACCCATACGTTGTCGGTGGCTGAAGAGTTGTGCGACCGTATCGGCATCATCAAGTCCGGACGGATGCTCACCATAGGCTCGTTGGCGGAGGTGATGAAAGGCGGAGACCGTCTGGAGGACTTCTTCCTGGCGCTGACCGGCGACGGCGGCATCCGATGAACCGCTTTCCCCGCACCGACTTAGGCTGGAAGATGCGCACCCTCTGGGGAACGCTGGCGCGGGACACCTGGGGTGTCCGCATCGGCAAGATACTGTCGCTGCTCATCATCATCGGCTTCAGCGTCGGTGCGACGGTTTTCTTTCACGTGATCTTTGAAAAACTACTTAAACTGCCCGACATCGGCGAGCCGCTGCTCTGGCGCGTTATAACCCTCACGCTGGTGACGGTTGCGGCACTTCTGGTGGTCAGCAACCTAATTACCGGCATCGCGACCATCTTCCGTTCGCCGGAAATCGCGTTCCTCTTTGCCAAACCGATTCAGCACCACCGGGTGTTCCTCAGCCGTTTTCTCGACAACCTGGTCTATAGCTCCTGGTCGCTGGCGGTGCTGGGAGTGCCTATTTTAGTCGCCTGGGGAATGTCATTTCATATCAGCGTCTGGGTGGTGCTGTTTCTCATTATCTTCGGGCTTCTCCCCTTAGTCATCATCGCGGCGGAACTCGGATCCCTGCTGCTCATCGGCATAATCTTTCTGGTGCGATACACCTCCCCGCGCGCGACCTTATTGATAATGGTGGCGTTGATACTGGCAGCGGTCGGATCCACCGTCCGGGAGCGAACCCTCGGGATGTTTGTTGAAGGCAGCGCCCGCTCCTCGACCATCGAGCGGTATATCTCCTCGCTGGGGCACGAAACCCTGTCGCCGATCACCCCCAGCCATTGGTTAGTGCATTCCATGCGCGATTTTCGCAAAAATGAACATCACCAAGGTCTGTTCTTCGGGGTGCTGCTGACGCTGACCGCCGCGGTGTGGCTGCGATGGCTGGCGATGTTGTCGAAAGGGATATACTATTCAAGCTGGGCGGCGTTCAGCGAAATTAGCAGCCGCAAGCAGCGGACGGTGAGCACGCGGTCGGCTGACAAGTTCACCAAAGGCTGGCTGCCCAATCCGTTGAATTCCATGCTGCGCAAAGACCTGTTGGAATTCACGCGCAATCCCAGTCAATGGGGACAATTTCTCATGTTAGTGGCTTTTTTACTGGTTTATTTGTTAAATCTGGTTTATATTTCAAGTCGGCTGAATTTTAACAATCCCTATTGGAAGACGATGGTGATGTTCTTGAACTTCGCCTTCACCGGCTTCATACTGGCGACCTTGTCGGTGCGCTTCGTTTTTCCGCTGATAAGCCTGGAGGGGCGCAGCTTTTGGGTGGTGCGGTCAGCGCCGGTGTCGGTGAATCTGTTGTTCTGGGAGAAGTTTTTCCTCGCTTTTGTGGTGTTCATGGGGCTGTGCGAAATGATTGTGTGGTTTTCCAACCGGGTGCTCAATGTGACCGAGGTGATGATGCTTATCACCACGGTGGGAACCTTCACCATGGGCGTCGCGCTCACAGGGCTGGCGGTCGGCATGGGGGCTTTGTTTCCTGATTTTGAGGAGGAAAGTCCCATGCGCATCGCCTCCACGCCGGGCGGCGTGATGACGGTGATTCTCAGCCTTGCCTACGCGGCTTTGATGGTGTTTATTATATCCTGGCCCGCCAAGGGCTACTTCCTGTATATGATGGGGCGGGGGCCTCTGCCCGCCGGTCGGGCGCTGGCAGCGCTGATAGGCGTCGCCGCGGTCAACGTCTTGTTTATTCTGATTCCCATCCGGCTGGGCCGGCATTCGATTATGACGCGGGACATCTAAGCGGGCGTATCAACTCAGTGAAAACTTGTGTCCAAAAGAACAAAGAGCCAAGAACTAAGAGGCATGGGCGTCATTTCTTTAAAAACAACCCCTGGGGGACGCGTAGGTCAACCGTCTCGGTTGACAAGCGGGACGCTTGTCCTACGTGTTATTAATGGGGACAGAATCTATTGGAAATGAGTTGTCATTCCCGCGCGAGCGGGAATCCAGGCCCAAATCCCTCTGGATTCCAGCTTTCGCTGGAATGATACTTCTTCGACGCATTTTTTCAATGTTTAAAAGAAATTGCACCCCTTAATAGAGCGAGCGCCCCTGCCCGTCCCTTGTCGGAATAAGCCGTGATGCCTTTCTTGCATAGATTTTGCAGTTAATTTTTCGTTTAAGGGAAAACCCAAAGCTTTTTCAGGAGGTTTTTATGCTTCGCAAATCCCCCCTTCTTCTCTTCGCGCTGCTCTTCGCGGGCTCATTCCTGTTGTGGGGATGTGACACCACCGCCAATCGGGAAATAGCGCGCGCGGAAAAGGCTCTCGACGAGGCGTTGGAAGTCAATGCTGACGCCTACGCCACAGAAGACTACAACGCCGCGACCGAATTATTCCAGGATGCGACCGCACTCGCGGCGGACAAACGGATCCAGGAGGCTCGCACGGCGGCGATTAAAGCCAAAATCCGCGCTGAGGACGCCAAGAAGAAAGCCGAAGAGCGCCACAAGATCCTGGAAGGAGAAATGGAGAGAATCGGTCGATAATAGGACCGTTTTTACACTCTGGTTTTTATTAATGGGGGCAGAATCTATTGAACATTAGTTGTCATTCCCGCGCAGCGGGAATCCAGCCCCAAATCCCTCTGGATTCCAGCTTTCGCTGGAATGATGCGTCTTCGACGCCTTTTTTCAATGTTCAAAAGAAAATGCACCCTTTAATACCGCTTTTTTAAAAGAACATCTGCAATCAAACCCGAGGGCATTCTTTTCTGTCGCGATGGAACTGCTGCCGCTGAAAAACAGACAGAAATGCCTGCTGTGCCAATTAAGGAGGAGAAAAATGACGCTCTGTAAAATGATTTTGAGTGTCCTTCTAGGCGGTCTTTTGATAACTGTCCTGATGGGCTGCGCTCAGCCTGTAGAGGAAGTGATGAAAGCCACAGAAGCAAAACTCAACCAAGCAATCCAGGTCGGCGCTGAAACCGCCGCTTACGAAGACTACCAGAAAGCCCAGGAAACCTTCGATGCAGCCATGGAAGCGCTGGACCGCGGCGATAAAAAGGAGGCGCGGAAATTAGCTCAGAAAGCGGGGCTTTACGCCGAAGACGCTGTAAACCGGGCTCAACGCCAGTCCAACGCGCTGACCGAAGAAGAGCGGAACCGCGACTTTCAGCCAAAATAACCGGCGAGGCAGGATACATCCGCTGGTGAAGCGAGGAGTTGTTGAAAAGAACATCGGTTGCATTAACCATAGGCCAAACGCTATGCGCAGGTTCATCTACTTTCTGTTGAGCATTGCCCTATGGGGGGGGTGCCTATCCACCGGATTCGGAAAAGAAACCTTCAAAGAAGGGCTGTCGGTGTCAGACCAAACGCCGTCTAAGGTTACATTCGTATGCCGAGCGGCTCCCAATATTGAAAATGCCCTCGCCCGACTTGAGAATCAGGTCACAACCTCGCAGGAGCAGACCGGTCCGTCCTGCGTGTTGGCGCCCAACCGAACCGTCCTTCCCGCCTGGAGTCAATGGCTGGAAGTGCCCGAGGGTTCAATCCCGCGTGTTGCCTGCAGGATAATATCGGAAAGCGTCGTTGATGATTTTCGGCCTGTTGTCCTGCCGATTGAGGGACTGCGGGAGGCCGCGGTCTTCAATCCTGACCGCGACGCTCAACTGCAGTCCGAAGAGCCTCCGCGGTTTCCATCCCAATCCGCCCGCATCTCCCCGCCCATTCAGATTGGCGCCAAGCATTTCGCTGTGCTTGACGTCTTCCCCTACCGGTTCAACCTCCTTGACTCCAGCTTGTCGGTTGCTGAAAACCTGGAGGTCCGCGTCTCCTTTGAAGCTTCTCCATTCTCGAACTCCGACGGCAGGAGGTACTCTGCTGCGGTATATCGGGAACTCGAAGGGGCTTTCTCACCGCGCCCGAACCGCGACAACGCGATGCTCCGACAGGACCTTCTGGGGCACTACGTTATTGTCATCAACAACGCGAATCTGGTGGAGACCATAACGCCGCTGGTAGAATGGAAAGAGCGGATGGGCTACAAAGTAACCATCGCCAACCTCGCCGAAATCGGGCGCGAGCGGGAAAACCTTCGCTCCTATCTGCAAGCTGGTTGGGATGAATGGGATATCCCGCCCAATTTCGTGCTCCTGACCGGCGATGCCGCGGGGCCGTTAGTGATTCCCTATTACCCGGATGGGCAGCAGGAAATGGCAAGTTGGCACGCCTCAGACCAGCAATACGTCTGCTGGGACAACGGTCACAACACTGATTTGGAGCAGTGGACCGCTGAAGGCTTTGTCGGTCGGCTGCCCGCTGCATCGGTCGCCGAGTTGCAGTCCATGGTTTCGAAGATACTCGCGTATGAACGAGAGCCTTTATTCGACAGCCCTTGGGTCGAGGGCGCGGTGCTTATTGCCGATGGAGTCCAATCCTGCATCAGCACCAATCAGGCGATCCTCGAGATGATGCGGAATGCCGGCTATAACCGCAACGAAATTACTGAAGCATACGCTCTTTACCCGCAGGTTCCCGATGCCAACAGCATTCGGAACGGCGTCAACGGCGGTGTGGGTTTCGTCAACTTCCGCGGCTACCAGACCTGGGGCGACGTCACCTGCGACATCATCCGCTCCTACAACAATCGCGCCATGATGCCGGTGGTTACCGGCATGGTCTGCGGCACCAACGACTTCACCAACGCCTGGCCGAGGGACACGCAGCCGGAAAGCCGGGGAGAAGCGTGGGTGAGGTCCTGGCAGAACGGTCCCCGGGGCGGCATCGTCTGCGTCGGCCCCACCGACCTTTACACCCACACCTGGTTCAACAACACCCTCGACGGCGCCATCTACAACCTGCTGCTCAATCGAGGAGTGCGCACCTTCGGCGCGGTGGTCAACGCCGCCAAACTGTGGCTCTTTGCGACATATCCCTCCTCACGGAACTTAGGCAACGGAATGTCGGTGGGTTATTATTTTTACAGCTACAACACACTTGGCGACCCAGGCTTACAGGTCTGGACGCATGAGCCTCAACCGGTGGCGGTCGATTTCCGGGAACTGGTTCCCGCCGGTGCGACTCTGATTGACGGCTGGGTTTATTACGAGAATGAGGATCCTGTCCCCGGAGCCTATGTTCACATTTTTCAGAAGACCGATGACGACGAAATCCGCATTGGCGGCTATACCGACGACGAAGGCTACTTTAGGTTTCAGGTTGAGCCGCTGGCAGCCGGAGAGTACGCCCTGACCATCACCGGTCTTAATATCGTCCCGGCGCTGGCGTCCTTTAGCGTTGAGTCAGCGCCGGTTTATCTGGCCCTTTCCGAACTCACCATTGATGATGATTCTGAAGGAGAGAGCCAGGGGAATGACAATGGTGTGTGCAATCCCGGCGAAACGGTTGAGCTGACAGCGGCGCTGCTCAACACCGGCGTGGAGCGGTCCGCGGAGACAACCGTTCTACTGGACAGCGAATCGCCGTTCGTGCAAATCGTTCGCGGGCAGGCCGTGTACCAAGGCGCAGACGCGGGTCAGGCGGTGGTCAGCGCCCAGCCCTTCGTGTTGGCAATATCCCCGGAGACGCCTGATGAGACCGTGGTTCTGCTGACGCTTCATATACGAATTGGAGCGGAAACGGAGGAAGAGGATTTATCCTTACCAATTACCGGTTATAAATTCTCTCTGATGGAATGGAACC
>CAZCEM010000031.1:0-11963 GCA_964497555.1 uncultured bacterium | reverse complement strand
GATGGGATCCTCCCTGGCCGGATAAATTGGCAGCACGAAGGCGATGTCAGCGCCCAGCAAGGATTGCCCGAACTGAGTCGCCAACATCTGGGTGCGGCTGAACAGATGTGCTTGGAAAACAGCGACGATGCGGCGCTGGCACCATCCGGCGCGGGCGGCTTCCAAGGTGGCGGCGACGGCGGTCGGATGATGCCCAAAGTCGCTCACTACCATTATCCCGTTCGGCTCGCCTAAGATCTCAAAGCGGCGATGCACGCCCTTGAAACCCTCCAGAGCCGTCTTCATGGCATCAAACTTGACGCCCAATTCGTGCCCGATGGCTACGGCGCCCAGGGCGTTGCGGACGTTGAAGGCGCCTGGCAGCGGCAGTTTCACCGTCCCGGCGGTCTTCCCGTCCAGATTGACTTTGAATGTCGAACTGCGCTCGTGGTAAGCAGCTCCCTCCGCCCGTACGTCGGCTTGCGGCGAGAAGCCGTACGTTACGACGCTGCGCTTCAGGCGGGGCAATATTGGGTGCAGCGAAGGCTCGTCCAAACACAGCATCGCCCGTCCGTAAAACGGAACCGAATTGGCGAAGCGCACAAAGGCGTTGACCAGTTCCTCGTAGCTGCCGTAACATTCGATGTGATCGGTGTCGATGTTGTTGACCAGCACTATCACTGGCGACAGGCGCAGGAAGGACTGGTCGTATTCGTCGGCTTCCACCACGATGAGGTCGCCCTTGCCAGAAACCATACTCCCGCCCAGCTTGTTAAGCCGACCGCCGACGATGACGGTGGGATCGAGTCCCCCGGCGCTGAGCACTTCGCCGACCAAACTGGTGACGGTGGTCTTGCCGTGGCTGCCGCTGATGGCTACGCCCGGCTTCATGCGCAGGAATTCCGCCAACATCTCCGCCCGGCGGATGGCCGGTATCTTCCGCTCAACAGCCGCTGCCAGTTCGACGTTGTCGGGGCGCACCGCGCTGGAATAGACCACTACATCGACGTCCCGGATATGTCGCTGGTCGTGGCCGATATAGATTGTTGCACCCAGCGACGCCAGCCGGTCGGTGACGTCGCTGCGAATCTGGTCGCTGCCCGCAACCTTGAAGCCCATCGACAGCAGAAACTCCGCCATGCCCGACATGCCCGAGCCACCAATGCCAATCAGCCAGAGGCGTTTGAACTTATTTAGGAGAATATCAATCATTTCAACACCGTCAGAATATCGCCTGCGATTTCAGCAACCGCCTCCGGCCGCGCCAGGGAACGCATCGCCGCGCCCATCCGCTCCAGTGTCGCATTGGTATTCAATTCGGCAATCGTCCTTTTTAAAACCTCCCCGGTCAGGTCGCGGTCGAGGATAACCACCCCGCCTCCAGCGGACTCCACCGCGCGGGCGTTGGCTTCCTGATGTCCCTCCGCCGCAAAAGGAAATGGAACTAATATCGCGGGCAGTCCCGCCAAAGCCAACTCGGCAAGGGTCATCGCCCCGCAGCGGGCGATCGCCAGGTCCGCCGCCGCCATAGCCGCTGCCATGGTCTGCTGGTCGAAAAAGCGCACCCGAATTAACTGCTCCTTCCAGTTGGGCTCGACCTCGACCTGTGTGCTCCAAGCCGCTGGCAGCCGACCGACCTGCCAGACAACATTCCAGCCTTCCTTCAGCAGCCCATCGACTATCTCCGACACCGCCCGATTGAGGTGCCGCGAACCGCCGCTGCCACCAGTGATAAACAACGTCGAGCGATGGACTTCCAGTCCAAGCTTGGCGCGGGCGGAGGCTTTATCAGCAAAGGCTGCGGGGAAATTCACCGGATTGCCCATAACTTTGACCGCGCCCGGCGGAGCGTTGAAATAGCGGACGGCCTGCTCATAGCCTACATAAATTCGCGCCGCGCGCTTTGCCAGCAGGCGGTTCACCTTTCCCGGCAGAGCGTTCTGCTCGTTGATGACGTAGGGAACACGCAGCATTCGAGCGGCGGCCAGCGCCGGGAAGGAGCTGTATCCCCCCGTGCCTATCACCAGCCGAACCCGATGACGCCTCAGAATCCTTAATGCTTGAACTAAACCGAGGATGAGTATGAACGGAAGTAAGAGGTTGCAGAGTTGCAGGATAGGACGTCTGAGTTGGATGGTCTGGACTGGGAGAAAAGGGATGGAATGTTGCTCGGCAAGCCTCTGTTCGATGCTGTTCGCGGCACCAATGAAGACGGCGCGCATCTCAGGAGACCGACGTCTCAGCTCGCCGACGATGTTGACAGCGGGAATAGCGTGCCCGCCGGAGGCGCCGCCTGTCACCGCAAATGTAAAGGATTCAGACAATTAGACCATCCTGCGTGACAAACGTAGCAGAACGCCGATGCTCCAAAGCGAAATCACTAACGCGGTTCCCCCTTGGCTCAAGAACGGCAGCGGCAGACCCGTAACCGGTCCCAAGCCCACCGTGATGCCCATGTTAATCAGTGCGTAGATCATAATCGAGCCCAACAGACCCATGCCCAGCATGAAGCCGTATCTATCCGGCTGCGCCTTGGCGATTTTTAGACACCTGAAAAACAGAAAGAAGAAGAACAACAGGACTAAACCGGTGCCCAGAAAGCCAAACTCCTCCCCGATGAGAGGATAGATGAAGTCCGAAAATGGATAGGGCAGGAATCGCCGGGCTTGGTCACCCTGCGCGAAGCCGATGCCGTAGAATCCGCCGCGCGTGAGAGCGATGAACGCCTGTTTCATGTGGGGATGCCATTCACCTGAGCCTTTGTTGAACAGCCGCAATACGAAATCTAACAACCGCTGCAGTTGATATTCCCGCAAGAACAAGGCGATGACGCCGATGCCAATGATTGAGGGGGGAATGATGTATTTCAGATTGATGCCGCCTAGAAACAGCATTAGACCCACCACCATCAACGTCAACAAGGTGGTGGACAAATCCGGCTCGATGAAGATTAAACCGGTCATCAGAACTACAACACCTACCAGATACAGCAGCCGGCGGTCGGGCTTGGCGAGCATCTCCGGGTAGTCGCTTATGTATTTGGCGAGCAGCAGGATCAAAGAGACGCGAACAACATCGGAGGGCTGAAAGAAGTGCATCTTGTGGCAGCCCAGCCATCGGCGGCTGCCTAGCACTTCACTGCCTAAAGGCGTCAAGTGCAGCACCAACATCAGCAGCAAGGCTATCCCAATGCTCGATTTCGCCAGGTTCTTCCACACCTGGGGATTGACCTTCTGCCCTAGATACATTGCTGCCAAACCCACGACCGCTGCGACGCATTGCTTGAAGAAGATGCTGAAACCATAGACCTGAAAGCTGGCGCTATAGACCGTCACCAGTCCGAAGAAGGTGACCAAAATGACCGACCATTTTAGGATGGTGTCTTCCTCGCCGAGTTCCACGCCCTTCTCCACGAAGAGCCAACTCCGGGCTTGGATGTATTCACGACCCAGCGACTGAAGATTCATGTCGAGAAGTGTCCTGAAATGGTTAGGGTACGGCAAAGTCCAAACAGACACGCATTGAGTACAGGCTTGAAGCATGCGCAAGCTGAAGCTTGAACTCTAAACGGGACTAGGGAACGCAACATGATATTACAATCCCATCACAAGCTGCCGGAACTGGTCGCCGCGGTCTTCGAAGTTGCGGAACATGTCAAAGGAGGCCGCCAGTGGCGAGAGCAGTACTACGTCGCCGGGGACGGCGGCCTGGCGGGCTTTCTGAACCGCATCCGCCAGCGTGTCCGCAAATTCCACCGTTGTTAACCCCTCTAAATCTTGAGCTATCTCATTGGCGCATTCGCCGAGCAACACCAAATGTTGGACTTTTTCACGCACCAGCGCTCGCAAATCCCGAAAACCGCCGCCTTTGCCGCGTCCGCCGGCGATCAACACCACCGGTCGATTCATCGCTTCCAGAGCGCACCGACCGGAATCGACGTTCGTGGCTTTGGAGTCATTCCGGTATTCGACGCCGTCCAATTCGCGGATGAACTCCAATCGGTGGGGCAATCCTTGAAAACCATCGATTCCTCTACGAATCGCTTCCGGAGAGACCGACAGACAAAACGCTGCCGTTGCGGCAGCTAACACATTGGACAGATTGTGTCTGCCGGGGATGTGAATCAAGGCGCGAGGGGCTTCGAAGCGCTTCCCATCGCGGCAGCGAACAATGATGCGGTCTTCCCGCGCAAATCCCCCCGCCGGCAATTCCTCGACAATAGAAAACGGCATCGTCAATGCGCCGTTGTTGACTGATTTCACCAGTTCGCGCGCGACGGGATTATCATAGTCATAGACCACGAAATCTCCCTCCCCCTGGTTCTTCCAGATCAACGATTTGGCTTTCTTATACTCCCCAAATCCCCCATGCCAATTCAGATGGTCGGGAGTCACGTTGAGCAGCACGCTGACGCGCGGGCGAAAAATTCTTATGGTTACAAGTTGAAAACTGGAGACTTCAATTGCCAATAAACTGCCGCCGTCTGTCTGCAGCGCCACGTCCGACAGCGCCAAACCAATGTTGCCGCAAGTGAAACACCTTTGTCCCGTCGCTTTGAATATCGCGCCCAAAAGCGCTGTTACCGTCGATTTGCCATTGGTCCCGGTTACAGCCGCTGCTAATCCCCGAGTGAACCAAAATCCCAACTCCAACTCGCCGACGACTTCCACGCCCTCCAGCCGCCGCGATGTGATACAGCGCAAGGAGGGCGCGATGCCGGGACTGACGACCGCCAAATCGACCTGCTCCCGCAGCGCCTCATCATGCCCCCCTAAAAATACTTTTGCGCCCAATACGGTCAACTCTCGGCGGGTCTCCCGCAACTCAGGCGTGTCCTGATCATCGCTGATTATTACTGCCCAGCCTTGTTTCAGCAGCAGTTTTGCCGCCGCCCTCCCGCTTGCCCCCAATCCGAAAACATGCGCGCGCTCAGGAGCCATTATCTGACCTTAAATGATGTTAGCGTTAGGAATAAAAGGATGATGCCGATGATCCAGAACCGCACCACCACCCTATCATCGGGCCAGCCAAGTTGTTGAAAATGATGATGATAAGGAGCCATTTTGAATATTCTTCTTCCTTGGCCGTAACGTTTGCGTGTCCACTTGAAGTAGGATGTTTGCAGCAAGACCGAAACCGACTCCATCACGAAAAGACCCCCCATCACAAAGAGAAACAGCTCCTTCTTTGTGAGTATCGCCACGGTCGCCAAACCGCCGCCCAGAGCCAGACTGCCGACGTCCCCCATATAAATTTTTGCCGGCGGGCCGTTCCACCATAGGAACCCCATGCAAGCCCCCACCATGGCGGCACAAAATACCGATAGTTCGCCGCTGCCGGGCAGATATACAATTCCCAGATATTTGCTGAATACAGCATGCCCTGAAACGTAGGACAGAATTGCCATGCCCACCGCGACAATCCCCACCAGCCCCGCCGCCAAGCCGTCGATTCCATCCGTCAGATTGGCGCTGTTCGTCGTGCCGGTGATGATGACCACAATCATCGCGATATACAGAATGCCCCAGCCAAAGGGCGCAAAGTTTAAATAGGAATTCTTCAAGAACGGAACCGTAGTGGCGGTTTTAATGGCGGCAAACTCTGGCGAGATCCAATTTGGCGCGTAAAACAGCAATACGCCGATGACCAGCCCGGCCGTTACCTGACCGATTAGTTTATTGCGCGGTATCAATCCCTTCTTGCCGGCTTTCTTCTTAAGCATGTCATCCCACAACCCAATTAGACCCATCCAGGCGGTAACGCCCGCCACCACCCAGGTTTGCGCCAAATCCAACCGAGCAAACAACAAGGTCGAGAGCAGAATCGCCGGAAGGATGATGAGTCCACCCAGGGACGGCGTCGGCGGCTTGTGTTTATGGGCGTCGGGACCGTCCTGCCGAGGCACGTCGATGTATCCCGCCAGCGTCATCTTATTGATTATCCACGGGCCTAAAAAGATACAGATGAAGAACGACAAGACCGCTGCGGCGCCGGCCCGGCTGGTGATATAGGTCATCACCCGCGAGCCCGACACATAAACCATCAGATGAACAGAGAGGTGGTATATCATTACCGCTCCAAATTGACTAGATCCACCAGCCGCGGATCTTCAACGCTTCGCGCGCCACGGTCCTGTCATCGAAATCATATTTTTCCCCGGCGATGGTCTGCGTAGTCTCGGCGCCCTTGCCGGCGAGCAGCAGCACATCCCCTATGCGGGCATTTCTCACCGCCGCGAATATGGCCTCTCGACGGTCGGGAATTCGATGAACAACGGACTGCCCGCCGGATTCGATTCCAGTGAAGATTTCATTAATAATGGCTTCGGGATCCTCGTCGCGGGGATTGTCGCTGGTAACATACACCAAGTCGGCGTTTTCGGCGGCGATGCGACCCATTTCGGGACGCTTCAGCCGGTCTCGATTGCCGCCGCAGCCGAACACCACCGTTAACCGACCGGCGGCCAACGGTCTCAGCGTGTTCAGCGCGTTCCACAGCGACCGCCCGGTGTGGCTGTAATCAACCAGTATCTCGAACGGCTGCCCGCAATCAACCCGCTCCATGCGTCCCGGCACCAGATTCAACACCGCCACACCTGAGACCACAGCCTCCGGAGCGAATCCATTGCCCAGTGCGATGCCCGCCGCCAGCGCGATGTTCTCGCCCTGATATACGCCGATTAACGGCGTTTCGACTTCGTATTGCTGCCCTTCGTAATCCAGCCGGAATACGCCACCCTTCAGACTCTGCTCCAGCGTCGTCACAATCAGATCGGCTTTAACGCCCGGTCGTCCATAGGTTATCACCCGCCCCCGGCAGGCTTCAACCATCACGCGGCTCCAAGGATCCCCAGCATTGACGACGCCCACTCCGTCGGACTCCAACATGGCTAACAACAACGACTTGGTGAGGGCGTAGTGCTCCATGCTTGGATGGAAGTCCTGATGTTCTCTGGACAACTGTGTATAACCAGCGGCAGCAAACCGCAAACCCTCCACCCTCCCCTGCGACAGAGCGTGGGATGAAATCTCCGAAGCCGCCCATCCGCACCCGCGCATCTCATCCAAAAGGAAACACAGGTGGTCGATATCGGGCGTTGTCAAATCGGCCGAGTACCATTGGGAGCCAACGTCATAGCCAAGCGTTGATATCATGCCGCATTTCTGTCCGGTTGCTCGAATTATCGAACGAATGATGTGAACCGAGCTAGTCTTGCCGTCGGTTCCGGTCACGCCGATGAGTTTTAGCCGCCTTGATGGATCGCCGAACAGCCGATGCGAGAGGATTGTCAGGGCATGACGGAAGTCTCGCACCCTAACCGCCGGTATCGGTGAATCAGGGGGAATCAGCTGGTCGGTCACCAAAGCAACTGCGCCCGCTTTCACCGCTTCGGGCAGAAAGTCGAGGGCGTTGCGGGATCCCCCCTCTCGCGCCGCGAACACATAGCCGGGACGAATGCGCTGCGAATGCTGGCTGATGCCCGAAGCTTCGAATCTCAGCGAACCTTTCACTTCAACAACATCAACGGATTCGAGCGCTTTTTCAAAAGGATATGCCATTTCAGCCTTCAGCAATTACCATGCAAATCGAGCCAGCCGCGGCGGTCGAGCCGACTTCCGGTATCTGCTTCACGACCTTCCCGCTGCCGTGCGGCTTGACGATTAATCCAGCGCGGGTGGCTTTGGCGACGGCGTCACGCAGCGACAGGTTCACCAGCATCGGCACCACCACGCGCTTGTTGTCCACCAGACCCTCCGGACCCAGCGTCAGATTGATAACCGCGCCTTCCTCGACCAGCGCGCCCGGCGGGGGTGTCTGGTCATAAATAATGTCTCCCTTTCCGTAAGTCCGCAGGTTCAGGTGGTCTGACTGCACCTGGCGCTGAACCTCCCGCAGCAGACGATGACAGTAATCAGGCGTCAAAACCCGGCGCGGGGTCGGTTTTTTCGGAGCGTTGCCGCCCTCCAAGTATTCAGGATGTGTGTCAATAATTTTTTCTGTCACGCCCCTGAAAATCGGACCGCAGACCTTGCTTGCGAAGTGAACGTCCTGCGGTTCGTCCACCGACACCAACAGCAGGATTTTAGGGGAGTCAGCCGGATAAAATCCGACCATGGTAGAAATGCAGCGGGAGGGATCGTAGCCCTTTTTATCTTTGTAAGGCTTATTGGCGGTGCCGGTCTTGGCCGCTATTTTCACGCCCTTCACCTGAGCGCTGGCGCAGGTGCCCATTTCAACGGCTTCGACCAGGAAACTGGTCAACTCGTCAGCCGTGTGTTTGGAAAAAACCCGAGCGCAGGAGACGGGCGCGGTGAATTCAAACTGTCCGTCGGAATGACGAAAACCGAAAACCAGACGCGGTTTCAGCGGCACGCCGTCATTGGCGATGGCTTGGTAAATATGGGCGATATGAAGCATTGTCACCGAAAGTCCGTAACCTATCGCGACATTGGCCTGAGTAAGCCCGCTCCATTTTTCCACCGGCCTTAAACAGCCGGTTCTTTCGCCGGGCAGCTCTAATCCAGTCCGATTCAATGCTCCGAGTCTCTCGATAAAGCAGTAAAAGGAACGAGCGTCAAGAGAACGGCTGAGGCTGATGATGCCAACGTTGGACGACAGGGCTATGACTAGATCAGCAGTGATAATACCATGGTTTTCCGAATCATAAATTCTATGTCCGCAGACTTCTATGTAGCCGAGGCGCGTGTCCACCACGGTGTTCCGGTTGACGTATCCTCTTTCCAGCAGCAGCGCCATGGGAACGACTTTGAACACGGAACCTAACTCGTGAAGGTCACAGAAAGCCCGCAAACGTTGGTTTTCGGTGGGATATTTCAGGTAACGGTTGGGATCGAATCCGTTTTCAGTGGCGATGGATAGGATTTCGCCGCTGCGGGGATCCATGATGATGCCGCTGGCAGAAGCCGCTGAATGCTCAGCAAGGGCCTGTTTGAGTTCAGCCTGAAGGATGGATTGCAGGTTGACGTCGATGGTGAGTATGACGTCGTCGCCGTCGAGGGGCGGCGTATAGGGCAGCCGCTGATTGTACTGGATATTGCGCAAAGCGTCAATCTCAACCGTCCGCTCGCCATTCTGACCTTTAAGAAGGCTGTCAAAGACGCTCTCAAAGCCGGCGATTCCATCGCCGTCATCAGACAGAAAACCCAGCGCCTGCGCGCCGACATCTTTATAAGGATAAACCCGTATCACCTCAGGCTTGGTGATGATATTCTTCCAGCCCAGGGTGTCCAGCAGCGCTTTCTGCTCTGGTTTTACATGCCGCGCCAGCCGCACCTCCCCCGCCTTCTCCGTCATGCGCTGCCAATAGATCCTCTGGCTGCCTCCCACCACCTTGGCCAGGTCGGACGACAGGTGATTGGGGCTCACCAGGCAGTAGGTGTCAACCCACAGCGAGACGTTGTCGCTGACCGCATCCGTCAGGAGAATGCCGTTCCGGTCGTAGAAACCGCCTCTGCGAGCCTCCACAGTGATGACGGTCTTGCCCTGACGCTCGGCAATCCTGGACATGTTCTCGCCGTCGAACAACTGGATGAACACCAGCCGAAACAAGATCAACGAGCCGAAACTCAAGAATGCCAGCGTGACCAGCCGGGTTCTTCGACGCGCTGAATAGAGCGTCACCTGTCGTCTTTGCGAACGAAGTGAAGCAATCTCAATAGCGCTCATCGAAGCTCACGGGGCAGTTTAAAATCGAGGAATCCTGCGCGAAGATTGTCGGATTCAAGCGCAGTCAAGTCCTTGACCCAGACCGTGTCAGCCTCGTCCTTTCGGAAGACCATGTTCAATTCATTCTGGGCTCGACTGACGAGCACATTGACGTCTTCCAGCGGCGCTACCGCGTAGCCGAGGCGGCAGGCGGTGTTTTCCAGCGAAGCCCGCTGCGACTGCAGGTCGCTGAGTCTGCGGCAAAGATGGGCATGCCACAATTCTTTGGAAACGAAGAGTGAACCAAAGATAAGGACAAAAAAGGCAGCGCATTGGAGAAAACGCTCACGACCCCGCGGCCGGGGCGTGGCGTTGTTAGAGAAAGTGTTCCCTTCCATCAAAACCCCTCCTGAGTGGAACTTCAGATCTTTTCAGCTACCCGCATCCGCGCCGCGGACGCTCGTTTGTTGCTGGCAGCTTCCTCCGCGTCCGGCGTGATGACTTTTTTGGTGAGTATTTTCAGCCGTGGCTGGGCACCGCAAACGCAGGCCGGCAAGCCGGGTTCGCAGCGGCAGACGGCGCTTTCGCGCCGGAAGAACTCCTTGATTCGGCGGTCCTCTTCGGAATTATAGGAAATGGCAATAATCCGCCCTCCAGGTCTTAAGAGATTCACCGCGACGGGCAGCGCCCGGTCAATGGCCTCGTATTCTTGATTTACATGCGTTCGAATTCCCAGGAAAACGCGTGACAGGCTCTTGACCACAAACCGCCCCCGGCAAACCTTCTTCACTATTTCTGCCAATTCCGCGGTGGTTGACAACGGCCGGCGCCGGCCGATTTCCGCTGCAATCTGCCGGGCTTTCCGCTCCCCGCCCCCTTGAAAGATGATGCGGGTCAATTCGTCCAGCGACGCAGTATTGACAACCTCAGCGGCGGTGGTCTCCTGGAGAGGATTGAATGTCATCTTAAGGGGCCCGTTCAGCAGATATGAGAATCCTCGACCGCCGTCGTCCAATTGTTCGGAGCTGATTCCGAGGTCAAATATGATTGAATCCACCTCGCTCAGCCGCCATTCGTCGGCAATCGTGCCCAAATCGGCAAAATTCGCGCATTTCAAAATTACGTCGCAGTTCAGACCTTGAAGATTTCGAGCCGCGCGGCGCAGAGCCTCCGGATCACGGTCGATACCGTACAAGCTGAACCGTTTGTTCAGGCGGGAAAGGTATTCGAGGAAGTAGTTCGCATTGTCTATGGTGCAGTCCAGATGAACCGTGCCTCCGCGCTCCAGCGCGAAATCAGCCGCCTGTCTCTTCATTACGGCTTGATGGGCAGACATGTTTTTAACCACACCTCCACTCCCGTTCACCTAAAGGAGCAGGTCATCGACGAGGTCGTCCCAGGCGATGTCATTTTCCAGTCGTTTGTAATAGGCATCAGCGCGCTGCTTGTCCCAGATCTCCAGCCGGTCATCGACACCGACAATGGTGGCATCCTTCGTCAAGCCGGCAAACGTGAGGAGTTCATCGGGAACTTTTATCCGGAACTGCTTGTCCATCGGGCAGGTGGCTGAGGAGGCATTGAGCAGTTGGAGCCGCTGGTATTGCTCAACAGAAGTCAGGTCCATGTCGGCAATACGCTTCTTTCGCTGTTCCCATACTGATTTGGGAAAGGCGAAGATGCAGCTCCATTTGCCCTTCGTTAGGATAAAAGTTCCGTCGTCCTCCTTCTTGAGTAGTTGACGGATGTCCGATGGAATCTGAAGCCTTTTCTTGGGGTCGAGGATGAAGTCAAACTTGTGGTTGAGGCTGCTGGCGGTGGAAGCTTCCTCGAATTCCTGAAGGATATTTTCGGTCTCGACGGTAACGGGACCCTCCGGTGTGAGACTGCCCGACGCCACGAACATCCGCCGGTCAGCCGTCGAACGTGAACTGGATCCTCTGGGGACCTTAACTCGTTTTTCTTGGTTCAGGGGTAGCTCCAATATAATCCACAATAATCCCCAATGCAAGGATTATTCTCAATTTTATATAAATTTTCAAAAATTCTTATGTATTTTGTATATGCCGTATATACAAGATGTTAGCATTACTTTTTATGCTTAACATCCCCCTGTAATAGTTATTCCAAGTGCGATAGAGCTTAAGACCGGTTCTCTTATATGTCATGGATTATAATGATATTTCCCACATTATCACCCACAATATAAGTTCGGCAGGTCGGTTTGTCAAGCAATTTCATCCTCGGTGGTGGAATAAAGACCAGCTCTCACTGATAAAGGATAACGAGGCTCCAAAGACCTGAAGTTTTGCTCTGTCATT